>JABUEW010000021.1 GCA_013314855.1 Bacillota bacterium
ATTTTATCATTTCTATATCTTCAGGACTAAATGTCCTACCTGAAAATGTTCTATTAGTATTGTTCATGACTTGATTACCTACCTCCCCCAAGTCTACTATACAATACTAATCTTGTACGTGTCCAACTCGGTTTTGCGAAAATATTTTTTTGCTACTCTCTATAACTCTTGTTTTCTCTTTCTTTTAAATTCGTGCTTCATCTCTGTGAAATATTAAGTTAAGTTGGATTTAGCGAGGTGTGATGTATGAATAACAATATATGGCAGACAACTCCTATTAAATGGGATAGTATTAAAGAAAATGAGCTTTGCAAGAAGTCATATTCCATATTATTAAAATGGTTGCCTTATGCGGAAAAACAGTACCAGGAGTGGGATATAAGAAAAAATTGCGGACACTTTTTTGGAGGTTCCTACTGGTATGGACTGGAAACAGCAGGTACAGCCCTTGTATATGCAGTAATTGCAAGGCTCGGAGAATATGATGAAAAAATTACAGGTATTCCGAGATCACAGGTACTAAAAAGAGCTGTTAGTGCCATACGATACCTGGGCTTTACTCATGATACCGGACCTGATGACTGTGTAAGAGTTCAAAGCGCCAATCCTCACTGCAGTTTCAGAAAATGGGGAGGCAAGGGAGACGGATTTTTCCAGGCGAGTCAGCATGGAGTTCCAATTTCACAATTTGGACTTGCAGCTTGGATATTATGGGATAAGTTAGATGATGAAACCCGTATTTTGGTACAAAATGTTTTATCAAATTATGCAGACAGTTGGTCGAAAGAAAAACCGAGAAATGGTACATACTTTGATACCCAATGTGAGGAAAATGGGTGGACAGCTCTTGGTATAGCTATAGCAGCTGTAATGTTTTCCAAACATCAAAATGCAGAATTATGGAGACAAAAGGCAATTGAGTGGCTATTATGTGCGTGTACCACATATCTTGACAGGTTTAATAGAAGCAATTATCTTGGCAAACCCTTGGCAGGAGGCTGGATTAACAGCATCACGATACATCCGGATTATACAACTGAGAATCATGGATTCGTGCACCCGAATTACCTCAGTGCCGGATTGATTTTTGGAGGACATATTTCTTTGTTTAACCTGCTTGCAGGACAGGAAATTGTACCCAACCCCTTTCTGCATTGGGATGATATTTATGAAAAGGCTTTGAAAGTATGGACAATGTATGATGGCCTGATAACACCCATACAGGGTCAAGACTGGTGGTATAACCAACAAGCCGGTACAGCCGTAGTACATGCATATTTGAATATATTTAAAAAGAATGAGGATGCTGCTTCTCTTGAAAGAATGGCATTGGAAAGCGTTGCAAAAATTCAGGACAGCAACAAAAACGGCTGTTTATATGAAGCCAGGGGTGAAGAATGCAGGATTACTGAATTCCAGACAGCAAAAGATATGGAACACCAGGCAGCCTGTGGTATTGCGAAAATATATCTTTTACATTGTTTTGGAGGGGAAGGTAAAATTCCAACCAGCAAAGAAGAATTAAATCTGAAATTAAAAGGAGTATACAACTATCCTTACGGCAACAGCATTATTCACAGGACCCAAAATAGTTTCAGCTGCTTTAGCTGGAGAAATTGTGTAATGGCTCTTACCCTCCCTCAAAAAGGTATGTGGACTGTTACAGCTATGATTTCCAGTTATACGGGTGTAGTAAAGTTGAGAGACAACAAACAAAATACTGAATCAACTTGCATCCTGAATACTGAAATTAACGATGAACAGGGCAATAAATCAAACAAGATATCAAATAAGAACTCAAATAACAGCTTGAATTTTGGAATAACGAATGAAGATGTAATAAGAAATGTGATAGATGAGAACATAATACCCAGAGAGGACGGTTTTGCAGTAACTGCAAGGATTGAAAGGGGACGAAGGGAATTATTACAGGATGTTTCATTTGTTGCCCTTCCGGACGGAAACACTGTTTATATTGAGAAATTTACGGCTGCTGAAGATTGTATGGTAGAAGAAATGAAAACGGGTACCATTGGCATAAGAAATGAGCATTATGGCTATATGCCTAATGTTGCAAAAGGATATAGGAATGTTTACCTGGAAGGAGATAAAATTGAAACTTTTGAAGGGTACTATGGAAAAGATCCGGATAGGATAGTTGAATGGCAGAATGTGTCTTATATTAATATTGATAATGAAATCGGATATATAATATTTAATAACAATTCCGTCGAATATGTAAACAAGCATCAATATCCCAAATGGAAAGGAATTGAGGATATTCTTACTCTTAATAAATGCAGAGAACCGTTCTCTTTATCAAAAGGCAGTTCATTAGAGCCATTCATTCTTATTTCTTTACCTAATTGTACTTATAAAGAAACTGCTGAATTGGCTAAAAATGTTACTGTATTAAATGTAGATGACCATAATGTGAGTATGTTGATTTTTAATAATTTCCTTATTTATTGCAACCGTGAATACAGTAATATTTCGGCTGCGGGATATATTGATCTGAGTACAAATAGCAGTATAAATAACAACAGCAACTCAATATATCTTTTCAAAGGGCATAACAGAATTGAAAAAAACAAATATATCTGGAATGGAGATATTAGCAAAAGAGAATCAGGCTGGCATCAGTCTGGCTTTGTTTTGCATGACCTGAAAAATACAGATATTTCAGATATTTCACTAGATATTGATATAGCTGCAAACAACAGGGCAGTATTTTGCAACTCTTCGGATAAAGAAATTAGTTTCAAAGTAGAAGCCGTTTGTTCGGGAGTTATATATGATATAGTACTGAAGCCCCAACAGTATAGAATATGCACATGAATGTCTTTAGCGAAGGCACATATTAGCTATAGCTTCCTTGTCCCTACAGTCTCAAAAAAGGTGATTTTTTCATTCCCAAAGAGAGTGACTGCTAACAGGACCATTTCTTAAAACCGTGGTCTATGCCATATGCTTAAGTATATTGTACAACATTTTAAGTTATGTTTCATCAATTTTTGTGCCGGATAATGCCCGGCGTGGTGGTTAATTTGAAAATCTACACAATCCATCACTTGAATTTTACTTGAACTCAGGTAGAGGGAGGTATATAATCATATTATACGATAGCTATGTATTGGAGGTAAATTATTGTGCTGTCAGTTCGGGAAAACTATATTAGAAATGCAAGATTTGCCAACCCTGAATGGATACCTTCAAGTGTCCACATCAGTAATGCTTCATGGGACCAATTGAGATATGATCTCGAAGAAGTGGCTTTAGAGCATCCGGATTTTTTTCCGTATGTTAAAGAAGGATGGAGGGATTACGATAATTTCGACTTCGGAAATGCCTATACAAAGGGAAAACCAATTATATGTTGAAAATAATGCCAGAACACTATATAATAGGGCAATAAGGATGGGCAGATACAAATGAGGTATTGAGTGAATATTATTGTTATGTTTGAAGGAGATGGTTTTTATGGTAAACTTTGATTTTATAAGCCCAACCAAAATTATCTTTGGGAAAGGTACCGAGAACCGTGTGGGAGAGGAAACTGCAAAATACGGCAAAAAGGTTCTCTTGCACTACGGAGGGGGCAGCATAAAGAAAACCGGCCTTTATGATAAGGTGATACAATCTCTCAAACAAGCAGGTATTGACTTTATAGAACTTTCAGGAGTAAAACCTAACCCCAGGTTAAGTCTTGTAAAGGAAGGTATTAAAATCTGCAGGGAGAATGACATTGATTTTATCCTTGCAGTTGGAGGAGGAAGTGCAATTGACTCGGCAAAGGCTATAGGTGTAGGAGTACCATATAACGGGGATGTATGGGACTTTTACTCAGGAAAGGCAGAACCAAAGGAATCTCTTCCTGTAGGTGTTGTCCTCACCATAGCGGCAGCGGGAAGTGAAGCTAGTAAAAGTTCTGTTATTACTAATGAAGACGGATGGTACAAGAGAGGGCTTAATGTTGATATTATAAGGCCAAAATTTGCTATAATGAATCCGGAACTTACCTTTACATTACCGACTTATCAGACTGCGTGCGGGGCTGCTGATATTATGGCACATATAATGGAGAGGTATTTTACAAACACGCCCAATGTAGAACTTACAGATAGGCTATGCGAAGCAGCGCTGAAAACTGTAATTAACAATGCGCCTATAGCTTTAGAAGAACCTGATAATTATAATGCAAGAGCGGAAATAATGTGGACAGGAACTCTTGCTCATAATGACCTTTTAGGAACCGGTAGGATTGGAGACTGGACTTCTCACCAAATTGAACATGAATTGAGTGGAATATATGACATTGCTCATGGTGCAGGACTTGCTATTGTTTTCCCTGCATGGATGAAATATGTTTATAAAAATAACATAAACAGGTTTGCACAGTTTGCAACAAGGGTGTGGGATGTTGAATATTGTTTTGAATCTCCCGAAAGAACGGCATTAGAGGGAATAAATAGGTTGGAGAAGTTTTTTAAAGAGATAGGACTTCCGACTACGCTTAAAGGTGCGGGTATACCCGGCGACAGGCTGGAAGAAATGGCTGAAAAATGTAAAATGACAAACGGTAATACTGTAGGTAAGTTTGTGGAACTGACAAGAAAAGATGTTTTAAATATCCTGAAACTTGCACTGTAAAGATATTGAAGTTACAATAATTTTAAATAACAGGAGTAGGGGGAACAGGTGTATTATGTCAGGGAAAAGGTTGTCAACAGGGAGCATACCAACAGTAAAAGCAACAGCAGGTAAAATAAAGACAGCAGGAAAATCCATAGCAGTTGCTTTTCTTGTATTGGCAGTTTTATTCCCCTGCCGGACTTCCGGTTCATCCCTGCCCTCTGAAGACACCGGGACAGGAGCGGACGCCGGTGGCTTTAAATTTAATATGTCGTATATACATTACAACGATAAGGATTCTTACATAAAATATGTAGAAAATGCAAAGGGAGCAATCAGCGAGGTTTCTCCAAATTATTTTAATTTAAGCCAAACCGGTTCTTTACTCATTTCTTCCACAATAGATGAGAATTTCATTAGTGAAATGCATAAAAGGGGAATTAAAGTTGTACCTTTTCTCAGCAACCAATGGGACAGAACTTCGGGAAGACTTGCTTTGAGTAAAAGACATAAGTTATCGGATGAGATTGCCGCTGTGATAGAAAAGCATAACCTGGATGGAATTAATATTGACATTGAAAACCTTACCGAAAAAGACAGGGATAGATACGCTGATTTTGTGAGGTTGTTAAGAAGCAAGCTTCCGAGAGATAAAACTATTGCTGTGGCTGTTGCTGCCAATCCAAAGGGTATAACAACCGGATGGTATGGCTCCTACGATTATGAGGCTCTGGCAAAGTACAGTGATTATTTAATGGTTATGGCTTATGATGAGCATTATGCAGGTGGGCCTTCAGGGCCTGTGGCAAGTATAGACTTTGTTGAAAATTCTATTAAATACGCAGTGGAAAGAGTGCCTAAAGAAAAGATTGTATTGGGAATACCTTTTTATGGCAGAATATGGAGGAGTGGCGGAGGAGTAAGCGGACAGGGTTTAAGCCTTAAAATGGTGGAAAGCCTTGTCGCAAGCTATAGAGGGAGTGTTATTTTTAGTAATGCCTATCTTTCTCCAAAGGCTACCATCACTATAAAGTCCAGTGATAAAAAACCTGTTATAAACGGAAGTGAATTGCGTCCGGGCACATATACAATATGGTACGAAAATGAGGAATCTATAAAACACAAGTTAAGCCTTGTTAAGAAGTATGGCCTCAAAGGCACTGGAAGCTGGAGCCTGGGGCAGGAAACGCCAGATATATGGAATTATTATAACCTCTGGCTTAACGGGTACTATTATACTGATTGCGAGGGACACTGGGCTCAAAACCCTATAATATTTGTATTAAACAACGGATGGATAGAAGCAAAAGACAAAACCGGATTTGCACCTGATAAACCCCTTACCCGGGCAGAGGCTGCTGTAGCTATTGTACGGGCTCTTCAACTTGAAGAATATAAGGAAAAAGGAAATGAAGGTAAAATTGTTTTTAATGATATATCCGGACATTGGGCCAAAAAAGAAATTGAAATTGCCATACAGCATAGAATAGTTATGGGAAAGGGGGATGGCACCTTTTCTCCTGATGAGCCGGTGACGCGGGAGGAAATGTCTGTTATGTTGGACAGAGCGCTTATAGCAAGCAGGGGACTGGCCTTAAACTTAAGCCGGGGAATTAATTCCAATACAACAAATGCTAATAGCAATATTTCTCATAACAATACAAGTATAGAGATATGTTATAAGGATGTAAGCAGGGAAGTATGCGAATGGTCATATGACTCAATAGTAAGGATGTCACAACTGGGGATATTTACCGGCTCGACTGATGGAAAGTTCAACCCTAAAGAAAAAATTAGCAGGGCTGAAATGTCGGCATTGCTATATAGAATATGGGGAAAGTAAATAAAATATAATGAAAATATAATGAAAATATAATGTGACTAAGGGAAAAAAATCAGGAAATTTGTAAGTTTACATAAATTATGTGTTGAATTTTCTGACTGGATTCTGTATCCTAAATAATGAGGGGGGTACAGAAGCTATGTTTGGAAAGAGGTTAATTACATCATTACTAACTTTAATATTAATTGCATTTATTATTGTTTACCCATATTCAGCACGATCATTTGCAAATGCTTTAGATTATAAGTTTAATATGTCATATATATACTTTGAAGATAAAGCCAATTATCTGGCCTGTATAGAAAACACAAAGGGCTCAATAAACGAAATATCCCCCGGTTATTTTGATCTTAATACGGACGGGAGTCTAAAGCTTTCTTCCACAATAGATACGAATTTTATCAGTAAAATGCATAAAAAGGGTATCAGGGTTGTCCCTTTCCTGAGCAATCACTGGGACAGGTCTTTGGGAAGGATGGCGTTGAGCAAAAGGGACAAGCTGGCTGATCAGATTATTAATGCTATCATAGAATATAATCTGGATGGTGTTAATGTAGACCTGGAAAACTTGAATGAAGAAGACAGGGATAATTATACTGATTTTGTAAAGTTATTAAGTCAAAAGCTTCCTGAAGGAAAGATTCTTGCAGTGGCTGTTGCCTGCAACCCCAAAGGATTGACAAAAGGGTGGCACGGTTCTTACGATTATGCTGCATTAGGCAAATACAGCGATTATTTAATGGTTATGGCTTATGATGAACACTACAGCGGCGGTAGTGCAGGACCTGTAGCCGGTATTAAATTTGTTGAGGATTCAATAAAATATGCCCTGGAAAGAGTTCCTAAGGAGAAGATAGTTTTGGGAATACCGTTTTTCGGTCGTATATGGAAAAACGGCGGTGGAATAAGTGGACAGGGTGCAAGCTTAAATGATATTGAAATGCTGATTGCAAAATACAGGGGACAGGTTAGTTTTGACTATGCATCTTTTTCCCCAAGGGCGGTTATCACTATAAAATCCAGTGATGAAAAACCGTATATATATGGTAAAAAATTAGATGCGGGGACATATACAATATGGTATGAGAATGAGCAGTCGATAAAACAAAAGCTAAGCCTGGTTAAAAAATATGGCCTGAAAGGTACAGGAAGCTGGAGCCTTGGACAGGAGACGCCTAACACATGGGATTATTACAGCCTTTGGCTTAATGGGCATTATTATACGGATGCCCAGGGTCATTGGGCTTTAAAATCTATAATTTTTGTTGCCAGTAAGGGCTGGATGATAGGAAATGGTAGCTCAAGCTTCGCTCCTGATAAGCCGCTTACCCGTGCAGAGGCTGCAGTTGTATTGGTGCGCGCCTTGGGATTGAAAGGGGAAGCAATGGAAACGGAAGTGAGCAGTAGCGAAGAAGTTGCCAGTAGCCAAAATGATGAGAATATGGAGAAAGAAGAACCCATTATTTTTACTGATATATCGGAACACTGGGCAAAAAATGAAATTGAAATTGCTGCACAACATAGAATTGTGCTCGGTAGAGGTGACGGGACTTTTGGCCCCGACCAGCCCATAACAAGGGAAGAATTGGCTGTTTTGGTAAACAGGGTACTGTTATCTGACAGGAATACTCTTGCCAGCAGGGGTAACAGTATTAATGATAATAATAATAGTATTAGTATTGTTTATAAAGATGTAAGTGAGGATACCTGTACCTGGTCATACAATTCAATAATAGCCATGACAAGTATGGGAGTTATTACCGGAACTCCTGATGGAAGGTTTCTTCCAAAAGAAAAGGCCAGTCGTGCAGAAATGGCAACTTTGCTGTACAGGGTATGGGGGTATTGACAAATACTCTAACATGATATAGTATGTTACTGTGATATGCTCTATAGGTTGATGATTTCAGCCTATAGAGTCATAATCCGGCATACAGGGCGGCGTATTTGTATATTTCTATTTATTGTTATTCTTGTATGTATATGATACATGGTGGAATGCGCTGGGGTAGCTCAGTCGGTAGAGCAAATGATTCGTAATCATTAGGTCGAGGGTTCGAGTCCCTTCCTCAGCTCCAGATTAAAAGCCGCTAAACTCAATATTTTAGCTGTTTTTATTTTATTATTGATGAATTATAAAAACGTTTAAAAAGGTTTAAAAGTTGTGAAAATTTACTTAAAAAGTTGTGAAAAAAGTTAGTCTTTAGAGGGCGTTTCATAAAGTGATTCAAGCTTTTTAATAGTTTTTTGCTTCCTTTCATCCTAGATATGAGTATAAATTTTTCTCATTATGCTCACATCAATTTTATCTGCTATTGCTGCTTTAAATATTTGATTTAAAGTAATCCTTACTTTGTGTGCTGACTTTTAGAGCTTTTAATGCTTTTTAAAAATGTTTGTACTTGCGTAGATGTTTATCTCTTTGATTTTTTTTGCTACCAAGTGCAGTATTGATATGATTATTTATACAGTTTTGATACATTTTCTGAGTCTGTATTGCTCCTTCGCCTTTTTTATACGCATTATACCATTGCACCATGTAACTTTCCAAAGTAGGATTTTTATTAACATCGTGTTCTTAATTATGTTTATACTTCATTTCAATATATTTACTTTCAACTTCTTCCGGAGTGCTTCCATATATGAAATGCTTTTTACCACTGATTGTAAGCGTGGTATAAAAACCACCCCTTGTATGAGGACTTATTTTCATTTGGCATCCAACTATTCTTTTATTATGTGCCTTATATCCTCTATATTCTCTGCATTTCCCCTTGACTTAATCACCCTAAAGCTATTTTATTCTCCGCAGGATAAATTCATCATGCTTTGTTACTTCCTTTTCTATTCTGTCTAATTGACTGTTTAGTTGAGTATGACCGTCAAACAGTGCCTGCAGCTTTTTACCGTGGTCATCCTCAATTTTAAGTACGGTCTTTTCAACCATAGTTAGCCTGTCTTCGACCACAGTTAGCCTGTCTTCAACCATAGTTAGCCTGTCTTCAACCATAGTTAGCCTGTCTTCAACCATAGTTAGCCTATCTTCGACCACAGTTAGCCTATCTTCAACCCTTTTAAATCCTTCCTGCATTTCACCATACATTTTAGTCATGAATTCGAATAATTTATCGTTTTCCATTTTTTATCATCCTTTCTCTTTTACTCACCCTTTAGTGCTTCTATAATTTTTACTGCCCTTTCTATATCCTCTTTTGTGGCTTTTTTCGATATACTGAATAATGTCTTCATTTCTGGGCGTTTGTGGAGAGTTTCCAATATCTCATTTGCTTCATCAGGTGTGGTTGGATCAGTGACCTGTTCCATAATATCTGTTCGTCCTAAAAGATAATCAGTTGATACGTTGAAAAATTCAGACATCGTTTTAATCGTCAAGGCGTCCGGCTCAGAAATACCTTTTTCCCATTTAGCAACAGCTTGCTGGGTAACTCCTAACTTTTCAGCGAGTACTTTTTGGGACATTTTTTCTTTTTCACGCAAAATCTTAATTCTTTCATTTAACACATAAAACACCTCGCAATATAATTTTACAACAAAAAGTTGTTTAAATAAATAATAACAACCAAATTTCGTAAAAGTAATTGACAACAACTTAAAGTTGTTATATAATAAAAACAACATGAGGTTGTTACTATCAAAACTATATACGGTAAGATTGCAAGCCTTGCCACCTGCCAGTCCTACTCTCTTGAAGATTTAAGAAAGCTTGGTAAGGACAATATGAAGTAGAACAAATAACCAGAGCTCTCATTTATAAATTTATGGACAATATGGACTTAATCAGTGCTGAATTCGGCGAGCGTCAGTTCTTTACAGGAGAATATGAGAAATACGCATGCAATCTGCCCTAAAATTTGTGTTAACAGTCTGAGTCCCGTCCGGATATATTTCCGATTTTAAACCTTCATATACTCCTTTATTCCCATTATCATGCAGCATACCTGCGTTACGATACCACTCTATACCCTTATTTACGGCTTCCATTACCTGTTATTCAAAACCCTTATTCCATTCGTACTTTTTAAACCGATAATAATCTTTAAATAGTGATATTTCCGGTTCAACTCCACATAACCATTCATTTGTTATATGTATTTTATTATATAAATATTACGCAAACAAGCTAAAAGCTCCATATATCGGGACACTGAAAACTTAATATTGTCTAAAAGGTTGTTGCAATAGGGTTTCCAACATTTACAGCTATATTATGTTCCAACATTATATAATTTCCGAATAATAGTCAAAAAAACAGACAAACCATTTTTAAAGAGGATAGAAGAATTTTATACCGAAATTAATCCTGAGGTTGCTACGGATATTTTGGTTTATACCCCTGAAGAATTTGAAAACCTTAAAATTGATAACCCTTTTATATTTAGAGCCATAAAAGAAGGGAGAATAATTTATGAAGCCTGATTTTAAGAAAAATGCATACCGGTGGTTAGCTCAGGCCGAAAGAGATTTGGATGATGCCATGTTTGCAGTCTCAGGTAAAAGGTATAATCTATGTTGTTTTCTTTCACAGCAAGCTGCTGAAAAGGCTATAAAAGCATTTTTATATTTGCAGGGCGCTGAATTCGTATGGGGACATTCAATAGCTGAGTTATGTGAAGATGCAACAGCTTTTGATGGACAATTTACTGTTTTAAAAAAATACGGAGCATCGCTCGATAAATATTACATCCCGACAAGGTGTCCGGACGGATTACCGGGGGGCATATCTGCTGAGGTTTTTGACGATGATGATGCTCAAATGGCCATTGATAAAGCAGAGAAGATAATAGATTACGTTAGAAGTAATAGATTACGTTAGAAGTAAGTTTTAATAATCCCTTAATCTATCACAGAATGCGTTTTTATATACAAAAAATGAAAAAGAACCAAAATTAAAAAATATAAAAGAGAATAATTTCCATAGAGTAGTAAATAGTAATAAGATACACAGCTGTTTACTAAAGATTGGTTTGTGGCAAATATAATAAGGTAAAGTCCGAACAGCTTTGACAAATAGATGATAAACCGTTTGATTTAGTCAAAGACGGTTATTAATAAAGAAAGGCAGATGGCAACAATGGATGGGAATCAGATTAAGATTTGGTATCTACACCATAGCGGGTTTGCAGTAGAAACACAGGAACATTATGCTTCCTATGTATTTCCAAACTTAATTTACATTATAAAATTTACGTTATATAATTTACATTGTGTTATATTATTTATTATATTTAAAAAAATATATTAAATATATTAAGAACATAAAGTGTTATTCATTAAAAAGGTAAGAAAAGTAAGAAAGGGGTAAAGAATGATGAAGTTTTCAATTGCTCATACCAATTTTAATGTTATGGACTTGGAAAAAAGCGTGGCTTTCTACAAGGAAGCTCTAGAATTAAAGGAAATTAGAAGGAAAGAAGCATCTGATGGAAGTTTTATATTGGTGTTTATGGGTGATGAAACTACCGAGCATCAGGTAGAGCTTACCTGGCTTAGGGATCGAAAACAGCCATATGACCTATCTGATAATGAAATACACCTGGCCCTTGTCGTAGATGACTTCAATGCAGCTTATGAACATCATAAAAACATGGGCTGTATATGTTTTGAAAACAAGTCTATGGGTATTTACTTTATTCAAGACCCTGATGGGTATTGGATAGAAATTATTCCTCAAAGGAAGTAACAGCAGGAAAGAAGAGGAGCCTAAATATGTAAGCTCCTTTTTTATACGTAGAAAGGGAAGAGGTATGAGATCATATATAGATTGTGTACACTGTTATCTAAAACAGGTAGTTATCTGCATGGATAATGCAGGAGTAGATGAGGATACTCAATATAAAATAATTTATGAACTGATGGACTATGTAAAGAGTTTTGATAGAAATGATTCCCCTGCAGAAAATTCAACTAAAGTCCTTCTTAAAGCTTATGAAATGATTGGAGTGAACGATCCATACAAAAGAGCCAAAAGGGAATCTAATGATATAGCACTTTCTGTATATCCAAAACTCAAGACAATTGTAGAGGATTCCAAAGATAGTCTGTATCAAGCTTTAAAGGTAGCGGTTGCCGGAAACGTCATTGACCTTGGTATAAATAGAAGTTATGATATAGATGCAGGCTTAAAACACAGTTTAGAGATTGGGTTTTCAAAGGATAACTATACATATTTTGTAAAAAAACTTGAAGATGTTGAAGAGATACTGTTTTTAGGAGATAATGCCGGCGAGATTGTGTTTGATAAAATACTGGTTGAAGAATTGGTCCGAAGGAGAAAAAAGGTAGTATATGCGGTTAAAGAAGGACCTATTTTAAATGATGCAACTATATCTGATGCAATTTATGTTGGCATGGATAAAATAGCAGAGGTAATAACTACAGGAACTAATTTTTTAGGAATAAGTTTAAAGCGGGTTTCCAAGGCTTTTCTAAATAGGCTTGAAACTGCTAAACTGATTCTATCCAAAGGGCAGGCCAACTTCGAGTCTTTAGAGGGACAAGCTTTAGCCAGGAGTAAGGTTTTCTTCTTATTGAAGATTAAGTGCCAGGAGGTCAGTAAGGTAGCGGGAGCAGAATTTGGCGATATAGTGTTTTTTGCCGGATAGGCTGTTGGCTAAAATATATTGTATTGGCTTGCAAGTATAGTAGGTATAAAGGTAGAAATTATAGCAGGTATAAAGGTAGAAATAGGATATGGCCATATTCATGCTTAACCAGGATTTGCAGGGGGATATAATATACTTGAAATTAGGGATGTGAGGTGATTATTAATGAAAGTCAAAAAGAAGGATGGGAGAATTCAGGATTTTAATGCTGATAAGATCAAGTTGATCCTTGAGAAGGTTTCTGATGAGGCGGAAAAACCACTTACCGGTTCAGATGTTAATATTATAACTAAATTAGTAGAAGAAACTGTAAGGAAAGATTATAAAGACATAATTACTACGGAGGAAATACATAAAGTAGTGGTTAACCAATTGAAAAAAGCAGGTTTTTTGGATATCGCAAAGGCATATGATGAGTTTGAAAAGAAGTTTGAAAAATCGGACAAAAGCATAAAGGCAGAGCCTCGGAAAAAAGAAGTAAAATAACAAAAGGAGGATAATAAATAATATCATGAATATAATATAAGGTATTTTACGATTTTATTACGGATCAGGATGATGAAATTAAAAATAATTTTTTAACATTTGCGACCATTAAATATAGCCATTTTTAAAATTTTGATGATGTATCTAATTTGGTGTTTCAGGCCTTTGAAAATGTAGAAACCCAAAACACATTGATGCGTGTATCTCAAAAACAAAGGGAAGCATATTCTCAAGCTGTGACTTTTTCCCTAATATTATCGGAAGATTGATTGAACTTGGGGGTATATTTTATTTTGTTGCCAAATCCGGTGTATGGTGGCCTTCCCTCTAAGCTGCGTAAGGAGATTACTGAAAAGAGGAGAAAACAGGATCAGTGTGTCAGACATATCATTAGTAGGGAGTATTTACTTGAGACTAGGATATCTGGTTCAGACAGGTATTTTAAAAACAAATGGGAGGAATACAGGCAAGAGATTGAGCAGGAGGAGATGAATTTACAGCTTTATAGACTATGCTTTGAGCTTTTATTTAATCTGATAAAGTCTGTATGTATCGTTGCCATTATTGTATTAGCTGTATTATATATGTCGCAAGGGAAGTTATCTATTGGAGCTTTTAGCGCAGTTATCAGCATTTTGAATATTATGCACGCAAGTTTTAACCAATTGCGTCATCTTTCAACGTATAATTTTGCATGAGTGGTATATCATCAATAATCCTGCATGCATTTTTCCACAATATAAGTTCCAGTTCATCAGCAGAAAGGTCTAATTCACAAAGCCTTTGCAGTTCATCCTGATGAGACCACATCGGATAGTCAGTTCCAAATAGGACTTTTTCAACTCCGTGAGTCCTTATCATTTCTACAACTCTGCTCCTATCTAAAAACATAAGTGTACTTGATGTATCAAAATAAACATCTTTACCTACAAGGTATTCCATAGATTCCTCCCACATTTTATAACCTCCCATGTGGGCAGCTATAACTGTAAGTCCGGGAAACATATCTAAAATTTGTGCAAGCCTTTTAGGCCTTGAAAAAGTCTTGTTTTCATCTCCCATATGTATCAATAATGGAAACTTCCCTTCTATAGCAGAATAAATCGGCATCATACCTTTATGATCTATATCAAACCCCTGAAAATCAGGGTGAAGTTTAACGCCTCTGATACCAAAGGACTTAAGCCTTTCTATCTCCTCTTTAATTTCAATGTTTCCGAGCCCCGGATGTAAGGTACCAAAACCTATAATACAGTTATTGGATGCCTGAACCGACACTATAAAGTTATTTATGCTTTTTACCTGTTCAAATTTGGTTGCAGTAGAATGGACAATGTATTTATAGACTCCGATTTTACGGCCGCTTTCCAGAAGGTCGGAAACGGTACCTTTGCCATGCATGGGAATACCATAGTAGTTTCCTATATTTTCAACTGCCTTCTCTGCAATTTTATCAGGGAATATGTGTGCGTGTATATCGATTATTCTGTTTAACATTATTTTACTTTTCATCAAAAAATTCACCTTCATACTTTGTTAAGTCACTAAATCAATCAATAATGTAATAAATAAACCGTAAACATTCTAGCACATGCAAGATAAAAGCACAATATGCGGAAAAATTCGAAGCTACTAATGAAATGAGGTTTCTCCTGTATTTTTATAGACCCCTATATTTTACTACAAAATATCTTTACGGGGTATTGAATTTGTGATTTTTGCCATATATAATAAACTTTAATAGTTTGTGCGGAAATTCGCAGTTTTTGTTGATTTAAGTTTAGTGCAAAGTGTTTGGCAAAAGAAAGAAATGGTTAAAATTTTATGGAAGGAAGGTAATGTGGAAATGGAAAATGTGATCCCAGGCAGGGAAGAGGCGTTTGAACTTTTAAAAGAATATAATAAAGATGAAAGTCATATAAGGCATGCATTGGCTGTTGAGGCTGTCATGCTGCATTTTGCAGAGCTGCTTAATGAAGATGATAAGGAAAAGTGGGGAATTATAGGATTAGTACATGACCTTGACTATGAAATGTATCCTGATGAACATTGCAGAAAGGTAAGAGAAATACTTTTAGCAAGAAATTGGCCTGAGGACTATATCCGCTCAATAGAAAGCCATGGATGGAAGATTTGTTCTGATGTGGAACCTGTTCATAGGATGGAAAAAGTCTTGTATACAATTGATGAATTGACAGGGTTAATAGCTGCTACAGCGCTTATGCGCCCATCCAAAAGCATACTGGACCTGGAGGCAAAATCGGTAAAAAAGAAGTGGAAGCAGAAAAACTTTGCGGCGGGTGTTAATAGAGAAATAATCGAGGAAGGCGCAAAGCTTCTTGGTATGGAACTGGCTGAAATAATTGAAGAAACCATAAAGGGTATGCAAAAAGTAGCGGAAAGTATAGGGCTTAAAGGAAACTTCTAATATACAAGCCCAGGATGCGTACAACACTTGCAACAATAAAACATACAGCTATTCCGGTTATAGTCGGTACCAGAAAGGATACAATGGTCCATTTCATGCTCTGCGTTTCCTTCCTTATAGTCCAGCAGGTAGTGCCACAGGGAAAGTGCATAAGGGAAAACAACATTGTGCATACAGCCGTAAGCCAGGTCCAATTGTGGGATAGTAGCAGTTCCCTTAACTCACTAAGACTTCCTAACTCCAGTATTGAGCCTGTTGCCATGTAACTCATGATAATAATGGGTAAAACAATTTCATTTGCAGGGAAGCCCAATATAAATGCCATTAGAATATACCCGTCAAGTCCTATAAGAAAAGCAAAGGGTTCTAAAAAGCCTGCGCAATGGTCCAACAGGCTGAGTGTTCCAATGCGAATATTTGCCATAATCCATATAACTAATCCTGCAGGTGCAGCAACTCCAATGGCACGGCCCAATACAAAGAATGTCCTGTCAAATACTGAACGAACAATAACCCGGCCTATTTGCGGTTTACGGTATGGAGGAAGTTCAAGAGTAAATGATGAAGGTAGTCCTTTTAAAACAGTTCCGGATAATATTTTTGAACCCAAAAGAGTTATTACTATTCCAAAAATGATGACTCCTAATAGCGCCAAAGTAGATACAACAGGTTGGAATGGGCCGGGTACAGTTCCGGTAATAAATATGGTTATTATTGCTATTAGTGTGGGAAATCGTCCATTACACGGGACAAAATTATTTGTAATTATTGCTATTAGTCTTTCTCTTGGAGAGTCAATGATTCTGCAGCCGATAACTCCGGCAGCATTGCATCCAAAACCCATACACATTGTTAATGCCTGTTTTCCATGTGCACATGCCTTTTTAAAGAAATTATCCAGATTAAAGGCCACTCTTGGTAAGTATCCTAAATCTTCAAGCAATGTGAACAAGGGGAAGAAAATGGCCATGGGAGGCAGCATGACAGATACTACCCATGCAAGTGTCTTATATATTCCCATTACCAGCAGACCGTGTATCCATGGTGGAGTTCCTGCCCATGCAAAGCAATCTGTCAGGATATCTTCAAACCAAAAAAGAAAAGAAGCAATTACTTCAGAAGGATAATTTGCTCCTGTTATAGTAAGCCAGAATATAATTCCAAGGAGCCCTATCATTATAGGTATTCCAAATAACTTTGAAGTGACAATGCTGTCAATTTTTCTGTCGATACTGTTGTATTTTTCATTATGAAAGCGGATTATATCCGTACAGATTTTTTCTGCCAGTTTAACTATGCAAGAAACAATATTATCCCTTAAATAGTCATGATCAATACCATTTTTATTTAGATAGTCTCTGGCATTCTGAATTTGATTTAACAAAGTTTGATTTTCCATTAAACTAAATCCTGCATATTTTTCTAAAGCTTTGAGCAGGGAAGAGTCTCCGTCGATCAATCTCAGTGAAACCCATCTGCTATTCAGCTTATTTTGAAGAAGGCCCTTTATATAAGGCTCAATCATTTGGATGGCTTCTTCTATTAAATTGTTATATTTGAATTTTATTGGATTAGTTACAACTTTTTTTTCTGTTATATTATAAACCGCATCCATTAATTCTTTCAGACCTTTATTACTTCTGGCATTTGTGCCAATAACAGGTACGCCCAGCCAATGTGACAGTCCATTCACATCAATGTATATTTTTTTTCTTTTTGCTTCGTCAATTAAGTTTACACAGACTACTACATTTTGCGTAACTTCCAGGGTTTGAAGCACTAGATTGAGGTTTCTTTCAAGACATGTAGCATCTGTAACTATTACAGTTGCATCAGGATTTCCGAAGCAAATAAAATCTCTTGCAACTTCCTCTTCCACTGAGTTTGCCATTAGTGAGTAGGTTCCGGGTAAGTCTACAAAAATAAAGTCCCTGTCTTTATGCTTGCATTTCCCTTGGGCGTTTGTAACAGTTTTTCCCGGCCAGTTCCCGGTGTGTTGCTTCAAGCCTGTCAAATTATTAAAAACCGTACTTTTACCTACGTTAGGGTTACCTGCAAGTGTAATTACTCTCTCATGAGGTGTGGTACGTACTATTTTCAGTTCCTGTGCCAGGATTCTTGTACCGGTAGATTGACTTGTAAGACCCATAACAAAAACACCTTCCGGATTAGTTCAAAACCTGTTAACATTCAATTTAAAGTAATTGTACCAATATTTTACCGGCTTCCTCAGAACGCAAGGCAATTACTGCACCACGAATGCTATATGCTGTTGGATCGCCTGATGGGCTTTTCTGCAATACCTCTACTTCTGTATCTGTTATTAAACCTAAATCTAGCATTCTTCTTCTAATAATACCTGTTGAACTAAGCTTTTTTACTTTGGCTTTTCTACCCGGAGGCAGAAGATTTAATGGTATAATATTATCAACCATAGAACCAATCCCCAAATAATATTTAATATTAAGCATATTACCGGTCATTTCAATAAATCGCTTATTTGTTCTAAATAAGCGGCGTGAAAAATTTTTTCTCATGACTAATATATGTAAAATAAAATATGAGTGTTACGAATATAAATTAAATAAAATCACCAATTCCTCCTATTAATTGCAGATGTGGTTAAATGAAGACCAAAAGGTAGTGGTAAACAGTGGAAAACAACCGGGAATTTTATACAGTACGGGGGTATGAACTCCTTGAGCAGGAAAAAAGGCTTTTAACTTACGCTATGGAGGATTACCTTGAGATGATTTACAGGCACAGCCTTCAGGATGGATATATCCGAATAAATGTCCTTTCTGAACTATTGAATGTTAAACCTTCATCAGCAACCAAGATGGTCCAGAAACTTACTGCTATGGACTTATTGGATTATAAGAAGTACGGTATTATTCTGTTAACTAATAAGGGCAAAAAAATAGGGGAGTTTCTACTAAAAAGGCATAATATCATAGAAAAGTTTTTAAAAACTATAGGTGTAAAGGAGAACATATTGGTCCAGACAGAACTAATAGAGCACAATGTCAGCAATAGCACGCTTAATAGTATAAATATTCTAAATACTTTCTTTGAAAATAATCCCGATATTCTGGAAAAATTTATTTATTTTAAAAATGAAAAAACTGATATGTAAGCTTTTAAATTATGCATGATATACAGACGGGAGTATAGGTATTTAACTAATACGCAACTAAAAGCTTTTATTTGCTGAAGTATGAATGAAAACTACAATTTATTATTGACATATGCCCATAAAAATAATAGAATATATTATGGGCAAAAGCTAATAATATTTACAGGTAACAATGATGACTACTATATAGTTAAAGGGGTGTAGATTTTATGAAAATATGTATTTCATCGAAAGGAAACTCACTTGATAGTATGCTGGATTCCAGGTTTGGAAGGGCTGATTATTTTATCATAGTGGATACTGATACTATGGAGTTTGAAAGCATTGAAAATACTGCAGCAACGTCTGGAGGAGGTGCGGGAATTACATCAGGCCAGATGATGGTTGACAGGGATATAAAAGCTGTAATAACAGGCAATGTAGGGCCTAACGCGATGAGTGTTTTAAAGGCTGCAGATATTGATATATATAGAGGCATGGCTATTTCTGTGAAAGAAAATATCGAAAGCTTTAAGAGAGGACTTCTTGAGAAAATCGAAGCTACAGTACCGGCACATTCCGGCCTTGGAATAAATGGAGGGCAGAAATGAGAATTGCTGTTTTAAGCGGTAAGGGTGGTACAGGGAAAACTACCGTTTCTGCAAGTCTGGCAGCTTCATTGGAGTCATGCCAGTATATTGACTGTGATGTTGAAGAGCCTAACGGCTATATTTTTTTGAAACCCGAGTTATATCAAAATATTTCTGTAAAAGTGCTTGTACCTGAAATTGATGTTATGAAATGCAATGGTTGTGGAAAGTGCAGTAAGGTATGCCAGTTTAATGCAATTGCAGTTGTGAAAAGAAAGGTCCTTGTGTTTCCTGAAATATGTCATCACTGTGGGGCTTGTACAATAGCCTGCCCTAATGATGCAATACATGAAATTGAAAGAGAAATAGGGATTGTTGAAATGAATGGAGACGAGACATTTCTCCATGGCAAATTGAATATAGGAGAACCTATAAGCATTCCTATAATACAGGAACTCAAAAGGCATATAAAAAAAGATATGCCTGTAATTCTTGACTGTTCGCCTGGAGCGTCATGTACCGTAGTATGTTCTATTGAAGGATGCGATTATTGTATTCTTGTCACAGAACCAACACCTTTTGGCTTTCACGATTTGAAAATTGCGGTACAACTTGTAAGAAAAATGGAAATACCCTTTGGTGTAGTTGTAAATAAAGCTTCAGATGCCAGTAAGATTATACATGAGTTTTGTAAAAATGAAAATATCGAAATTCTTATGGAAATACCGTTTTCCCGGGAGATTGCAAGTGCATATTCGCAGGGAATACTTCCTACCCATAGCAGCATGGAATGGAAAGAAAAATTTAGAGAACTGTACAAGAAATTGGAAAGGGGTGCTGCAAAATGAAACAGGTTGTATTTATAAGCGGAAAAGGAGGAACAGGAAAAAGCACCCTGGTTTCATCATTGAGTATATTGGTGAAGGAGAAAGTTCTTGCAGACTGTGATGTAGATGCACCCAACCTGCATATCCTTCTAAAAGGAGAGACTCTAAAAAAGGAAGATTACTTTGGAGCAAAAGAAGCAAGTATCGATAATTGCTCTTGTGTGAAGTGTGGTGTATGTAGAGACACATGCAGGTTTGGCGCCATAAGTGAAGACATTAAGATAATACCCATGAAATGTGAAGGGTGCGGAGCTTGTGTACTAGTGTGCCCTCAGGGAGCAATACACCTTGAAGAGGTAAAAACGGGGGAAACATATGTATCTGCCACAAATAGGGGGACTTTTTCCCATGCATTACTTGACATTGGAGCGGAAGGTTCCGGAAAACTTGTTACAGAGGTAAGAAAAAACATATATAACTATAAAAAAGACGAAAAGTGGGTTTTAATAGATGGTTCTCCTGGCATAGGTTGCGTGGTTATAGCATCCATTACAGGGACTGATGCGGTAGTAGCAGTTGCTGAGCCCACAAAATCAGGCCTTAGCGACCTTGAGAGGGTTTTGGGTGTCGCACGCCATTTCCAAATTCCCGGATTTGTTTGTATAAATAAATATGATTTAAATCAGGAGGTTGCTTCACAAATAGAAGATTTTTGCAAAAAAAACAATTTTCCTGTAATTGGCAAAATACCTTTTGATCCTTCAATTGTGAAGGCACTGCAGGAATTTAAAACGCCGGTTGAAGTAGGAAATAGCAGTGTAACTGACAGGATTAAGAGTTTATGGGCAAGGCTTGAGGAGGAAATGGAGAAGCTTGATGAAAAAAAGTAACATGCGACAACCCTTAAATTAACTGGCACAACAGATTAATTAAAAAACATTTATAAAGGAGGATAAAAGCGTATGCGTATTGCAATATCTACAGAAGGAGAATATGTATCTCAGCACTTTGGCAGGTGCCAGCATTTTACATTGGTTGATATTGAAAATGGAGAAACAAAAAAAAGAGAAGTTATTCCAAATCCAGGACATTCCCCCGGATATATACCTCAATTTCTGCACCAAAGAGATGTGAATTGCATTGTCTGTGGAGGTATGGGTACACGTGCGGCAGGTTATTTTGAAGAATATGGGATTAAAATAATAACAGGTATAGAAGGAAAAATAGATGAAGTGGTCGCAAAGCTTGAGAAGGGTATACTTAAAGGTGGAAACAGTTTATGTACACCGGGGGCTGGAAAAGGTTACGGGGTGGAGAAGACAGAGTGTGACCATCCCCATGATAATTAATAACGAGTAACCAGGAGGTGATTGCAATGCCTTTGGGAGATGGAACAGGGCCTATGGGACAGGGACCTGGGGCAGGAAGAGGCTTAAGGTTCGGAAAAGGCAGGGGCAGAATGGGTGGCAATAGGGCAGGTGCAGGTCCCAGCGGAGATTGTGTGTGTCCTAATTGCGGAGAAAAAGTAATTCATCAGAGAGGAATACCTTGCTATTCCATAACGTGCCCGAAATGTGGAGCACGGATGACAAGGGGATAAATAACTTAATTTTTGCCTGATAATATATAGATAGTAGTGTACCGATAATAGTGTACCGTTATTGACATAGTGCCAAAATAGTGGTACTATTTTTCTTGTTTTTAAGAGCAAGAGCCCATAATAACAGATAAAGAACAAAATTGGAAAAAGGGAGTGGAAAAAAATGAAGGATGTTTCAGAAAAAAACAAAAAGAGTAATTGCAGTAATTGTGCAGATAAAGAAAAATGTGAGTCAGAAGGCTTCAAATGCAAAACCCATGAACTAAACGATATTAAGAAAACCGTTGCAATTTTGAGTGGCAAGGGAGGAGTGGGAAAGTCCCTTGTAACTTCGCTTTTGGCAGTAATGATGAGAAGAAGGGGTTATAGCACGGGAATTTTGGATGCAGATATTACTGGACCGTCAATACCCAAAATGTTTGGCGGGGATGGTTACAAGGTTGAAACCGGTGAATTTGGCATCTATCCCGCAAGAACCCATAATGATATAAAAATTATGTCAATAAATTTGCTTCTGGATAAAACAGATACTCCCGTTATATGGAGAGGACCCCTAATCGCAGGTGCAGTAAAACAGTTCTGGACCGATGTGATTTGGGGTAACCTTGATTACCTGTTATTCGATATGCCTCCGGGAACAGGTGATGTACCTTTGACCATATTCCAATCCATACCTTTGGACGGTATCATTATTGTAACCTCGCCTCAGGACCTTGTTTCACTTATTGTTAAAAAGGCTTACAACATGGCTAAAACCATGAATATGCCTGTAATTGGGATTATTGAAAACATGAGCTATGTTGTCTGCCCTGAATGCGGGAAACAGATAAATATTTTCGGAGAGAGTAAAGCTGAAAAGATTGCAAAAGAAATGGGTATACCATTTCTCGGGAGAATACCAATTGACCCTTATTTAGCAGAACTTTGCGATAAAGGAGAAATAGAAAAATTCAATAAGGATTATATGGACTATCCTTTAGATGCTATTGAGAATATTTCTGGTAGATAGATTTGATAGTGCGCATTTTATTTTTATGAAGAAAATGCTTCCGGTAACTAAATGTTCCAAGTCTTAAGAGCCTGTAAATTCACTTCGGGGCAAATCAAACTCGCAAAATAATTTGAATAGAATTTAATAATATTTATTTTCTTCAAAATTTGAAAATGCGCCCGATTTGATAGATAGTTTTGATAATACTACTGTTAATTTTATAAAATAGGTGGTAGAATATTTTTATAAAAAGATTAAGGGGATGATGAATAATTGGCAAGGCCTACTAAATGGAGAAGAGTTGAATTTATACCAAATGTTCAATATTTTGCTCCGGCAGATATTGAGGCTGATAATCTTAAGGAAAACATATTGAGAGTTGAAGAACTAGAGGCCATACGCCTTAAGGACCTTGAGGGATTGGAACAGGAGACTTGTGCAGAAAGGATGGAGATATCCCGACAGACTTTTCAAAGGATTCTCAATGCTGCAAGGGAAAAGATTGCTGATAGCTTGGTTACCGGAAAAGCCATCAGGATAGAAGGCGGCAATTACACACGCAATATATGTCCTGTTAAATGCCTTGATTGTGGCAAGGAGTGGAATGAAAGCTATGAAAATTATGAAAAAATATTGAATGGGGAATATAATTGTCCTGATTGTAATTCAAAAAGGGTGGTGTGCCATCGGAGAGAAAAGATGAAGTTTTGTGGAAGAAATTGCTGGAGGCACAGGCATGGGATATAAAACATGTAAGTTATATTATAAATGTAAGTTATATAAATTTTAAATACGCAAATATTTAATGCATAATATGGAGAGGAGAGATTGCATGATTCCAATCGAAGAACAAATTAAGATTATTGCAAAAGGTGCTGAAGAAATTATAACTATAGAAGACTTAAAAGCAAAGCTAACCATGGCACAAAAAGAGGGAAGGGCTCTCACGGTAAAGCTTGGACTCGATCCATCCGCACCTGACATCCACCTAGGCCATGCTGTTGTATTGCGAAAAATCAGGCAATTTCAGGACCTTGGCCATAAAGCCGTTATAATCATAGGTGATTTTACCGGCATGATAGGAGACCCTACAGGAAGGTCTAAAACCAGAAAGCAATTAAGTAAAGAAGAGGTTTTAGAGAACGCAAAGACATATGAAAAGCAAATTTTCAGAATACTTGACAGAGATAAGACAGAAGTGCGTTTCAATAGTGAATGGCTGGGGAAGCTGAATTTTGCTGATGTCATTTCCCTTGCGTCAAAGTATACCGTGGCCAGGATGCTTGAAAGGGAAGACTTCAAAAACAGATTTGAATCTCATGAAAGTATAAGTATCCATGAGTTTTTTTATCCCTTGATGCAGGGATATGATTCTGTTGTATTAAAAGCCGACGTTGAACTGGGAGGTACGGACCAGAGGTTTAATATCCTTATGGGGAGGACACTTCAGAAGGATTATGGCCAGGAGAGCCAGGTGGCTATATTAATGCCTATTCTTGAAGGGACTGATGGATTGGAAAAAATGAGCAAGAGTTTGGGCAATTACATTGGTGTCAACGAGAGCCCGGAGGATATGTACGGCAAAGTAATGTCCATACCTGATGAACTTATAATAAAATATTTCGAACTGGCTACGGACATACACCCTGATGAAGTTAACAGGATAAAGGCTACATTGGAAAGCGGAAATGTAAACCCAAGAGACGTAAAAATGCAACTTGCCCATGAGATAACAAAGTTATATCATGGCAATGCTGCGGCAGATGAAGCAGAGAAGCATTTTGTATCTGTATTCCAAAAAAAAGAAATACCAGAGGAAGTACCTGTTATCAATATGAACAAAGAAATGCTTATCAACGGTAAGGTTGACTTAATAAAAGTAATTACTTCCTCAGGTTTTGCACCCAGCAATAGTGAGGCAAGAAGATTAGTTGCCCAGGGGGCCGTAAAAATTAATGGAAGCCGGGTCGAGAACTTACAAGATGCAAATATAAAAAATGGTGATATTATCCAGGTTGGCAAAAGGAATTTTGTTAAGGTACTATTTTAACTTTTTAGCATGCAAATTTGAATGTTTTTACAGGAGGGGGGGACAAAGCATGGATACTATATTTTTAGATGATATCACCATTGAATTTAATGCCGAGGATTTTTTTAAGTTATTAAAGATGGATAATGATTATGATTACTCACCTGATGTGCTGAAGTTGTTTGAAGAAGGAAAGAAAATAGGGAGGCCTAAAGCCTTATATGGAATAGCATATATTGAGGATAGAGGAGAAGATTGGGTCGTGGTGGAAGGTATCCGTTTTACAAGCCGGATATTGAGCGTAAACCTGAAAGATGTTCACAGGGTATTCCCATATATTGTTACTTGTGGCAGGGAGCTTAATACATGGGCTAAATCTATTAATGACCCGGTTGAACGTTATTGGGCGGACACATTTTGTGAAATGGTTTTACGTGAGGCATTTAAAAAAATGAATGAAGATTTTAATAATAGGCTAAATCCCGGTAAAACTGCAACTATGAATCCGGGCTCCCTTGAAGATTGGCCTATAAGTGAGCAAAGGCAACTGTTTGCTTTAATGGGAGAAAAAGTTAAGGATACGGGGGTTGAATTGGCAGAAAGCTTTTTGATGATACCTGTAAAATCAATGTCGGGAATCAAATTCCCTACGGGATTCAATTATGAAAACTGTATGCTGTGCCCCAGGGAGAAGTGCCCGGGAAGAAGGGCAAAATATGACCCCGAGGCTTTTGAAAAAGGTTTGGGAATTGCTTACTAAAAATATTCCCCTTCCTTTATAATAAAATATGTTATAATAGATAAAAAAAACAATAAGGTATTCCTAAAAAGGAAATAACTTCTTTGGAGGGAATACATTTCTGCGGAAGGAATGAAAGGAGGTAAAAGAATGCAAATTTGCAAAATTAATGGAAAAACCAACGAAAACATAGATAAAGCCTATGAATATGCCAAAGAGGTTTATGGAGCCTATGGTGTGGACACAGAAGATGTGTTGAAAAAAATGAAGGATATCCAGGTATCTCTTCATTGCTGGCAGGGAGATGATGTAACAGGATTTGAGAAAGGAGTAGACGGCCTTTCGGGTGGAGGTATTATGGCAACGGGAAATTACCCTGGAAGGGCTAGGAATGGCGACGAATTGAGGCAAGATATTGAAAAGGCATTAAGCCTTATTCCGGGAAAACAACGTGTAAACCTCCATGCCATTTATGCAGAAACAGGGGATAAGTATGTAGATAGGGATAATCTTGATGTAAGCCATTTTAAAAGATGGATAGATTGGGCTAAGGAAAAGGGAATAGGTCTTGATTTTAACCCTACATTTTTTTCCCACAAGATGGCGGATTCCGGTTTTACCCTATCCAGCAAAGATAAAGAGGTACGTTCTTTCTGGATACGCCACGGGAAAAGGTGCAGGGAAATTGCTGCTGAAATGGGTAAGGAACTGGGTACCCCATGTGTAAACAATGTATGGATTCCCGACGGGATGAAGGATATTCCGGCCGATAGATTAGGCCATCGGCTTATACTTAAAGACTCCCTGGATAAATTGTTTGAAGAAAAATATGATAAAAACCATCTTATTGATTCTGTTGAGAGTAAATTGTTCGGAATAGGTTCTGAAAGTTATGTAGTCGGTTCTCACGAATTTTATATGGGATACGCACTTTCCAGGGATGTAGTGCTTTGCCTTGATACAGGGCACTTCCACCCCACAGAAGGTATTGCCGATAAAATATCATCAGTTCTTGCTTTTCAAGATGAACTGCTTTTACATATAAGCAGGGGCGTACGTTGGGACAGTGATCATGTAGTTTTGCTAAATGATGAAGTATTGGCAATTGCCCAAGAAGTCAAACGGGCTAATGCGTTTGAACGAGTACATTTTGCCCTTGACTTCTTTGATGCAAGTATTAACAGGATTACTGCATGGGTAATTGGAACAAGGTCTGTGCTGAAAGCTATTATGTTTGCTCTACTGGAGCCTACCGAATTGTTAAAGGAAGAAGAGAATAAAGGCAATTTCGGAAACCGTCTGGCTTTAATGGAAGAGATAAAGACGCTTCCTTTTTCAGCTGTTTGGAATAAGTATTGCAGTAGAAGTGGAGTGCCTGTAGGTTCAGAATGGCTGAATGATGTAAAAGAGTATGAAGAGAAGGTGCTTTTTAAGAGAAGTTAGGGATGAGATGTTAGAAGTTAGAGTTGAGAGATGAAGAACTAGGCTATTTAGTATTAGCTAATTTGGAAAGGGGACGGTTAAGTGTTCGATGAGATTTTGAATGAACTTGAAATAATATCACATGCTGTGGGAAATTCACCTGAATATGTACAGGGAGGTGGAGGCAATACCTCTGTCAAACTTGACAATAAATTGATGGCGGTTAAAGCATCAGGGTTTAAATTAAAACAAATCACTTCCAGTGAAGGTTTTGTAGTTGTAAATTATAAAAACATAAAGGAATACTTTCAAAACGTGGATCTTAATTCAGGCATCGATTACGAAAAAGACAGCATAAAATTTGCACAGGATAATGTTGTTGAACTGAAGGGCCTGGTAAAATTAAGACCTTCTGTGGAAGCAGGATTCCATTCTATCCTGAAAAGATACGTGATACACACCCATTCGGTATATGCAAATATTGTTTGCTGCTCGGAAGAAGGCCAAGAGCTTGTTGGTAAAATATTCCCTGAAAACGAATGGGATACCTTGTGGATCCCATATGTAAACCCGGGATTTTTTCTAACCTTAAAAATTATGGAAGGGATTAAATATTTTGAAAACGAAAAAGGGAGGTTCCCTGAAATAATTTTTATGGAAAATCATGGGCTTATAATTACTTCGAACAATAAATATTGTTGTATTGAACTTCATGAAAAAGTTAATAACCGTATTAGGGAATATCTTGGAGTAAAAGAAGATTACCCTGGGATTACTCTCAGTAAAAGAGAAAATAGCTATATAAGTAAAACAGAATATCTGATTGATTTCTTTAAAGAGAGCAATATAAGTAAGAAATTTTTTGAAGAAATTGTGTTATATCCGGACCAGCTGGTGTATCTAAATGATAGTGTTTCAATTGACGGAGAGGGAAATAAGCTCAATATTAACACAAAAACCGGTGAATTGATATATAATACCAATTATCAGGAAGCGCTAACCATCGAGGAAACCCTACTGGCCTACCTTTATGTAGTGAATAAGATAAAAGAATGTAAAATGAGTGTTAAGTCAATGACGAGAGTTCAGGTGGATTATATCCGCAACTGGGAAAGCGAAAGATACAGAAGAAAGTTAGTAGAAAAATCAGATGCTGGTAACATGGGATGAGGATTTATTTAATTTAGGTTAATTTATACAGGAGGCTGTAGAAATGATTACACCAGCCCCCCTGTATTTTTATTCTGTACATTTGTTTTTTGAGTAAAGGTAATTATACAGGATACCGTGCCGCAACTCATCGGTAATAATCTCAATCATTTTATTGATTTGATCCCTTCTTGAAAGGGCAAAAAGTATTTTTCTGTATTTTTCCACTGCCTTTTGCTCTCCCATAATTGCCGTCTTCAATCCTTCACAAAAGGATGAGGGCTTGACGAATTCACCTTCTGTTATACAGGGAATCATTTGCCCTGTTAATTCTTTATATAATTCTCTAAACATATCGAAATGTTTTATTTCATTATCCCGTATTTCCTTTATTATATTTTTATCCTCTTCTGAAGGAGCAGCACCTATTAAATATTCATAGAACAACCTGTCCTCAGTTTCCCCACCTATTGCTTCTTTAATAAGCTCAAGAGTTGTTTGTAAATCTCCGGGGCTTACCGGCATTCCAGGTGAAGACATTGTCAGGTTGTAGGGCATCGCCTGCCCATCCATGGTATCCATAGAATAACCCGGAACAGGAGCCGGCCATTGCAAAAAATCTCCTTCAATTACATCCTGGAAAAGCTGGGGCATTTGTGGCATAATATATTGGCCTTGCATATACATGCACGGCGGTATAAATTGCGTATACGGCATATTGCCTGTATTATAATACTTCACGGTTATCCCTCCATATTGCTCAGACCTTTTTTAAGCTTAAAGTTAGTGCTGTATAACATCCTGAGGTTAAAGTTTAATACTATGTAATATTTTATGAATTAATATAGAGAAGTGTTACACCATCGCTGTATTTCCTAAAAGATGCTAATTTGCGCCTACCTCAGTAAAAGGCATACCCTTTGCGCAAATGATTGTTGCTCCTGAGGCTGTTGCATATTCGGCATGGTCAGGAATGTGGAATTTTACACCGAATATTCTTTCCAACTGTTCAAAGATTCCCCGGGATTGAGGTACATTTGTAAGGTTACCCGTTAATACAACATCCCTTATGTTATCAATGCGCGTGGCGAAAACCGATATCATGCCAATAGTCTGAAAAACAAGATTTATTATGCCTAAGGCTATATCGGCCTTTGTTGCCAAATCACTGATTTTCCCAAAGTTTGATGCTGTAGTTTCAGGTGGGAGGTTTCCCACCTTTTTATCAATAGATATATCACCTATTGTCAGGTCAATATTTGAAAGGTTGCCACCCTGGGCAGTTTCAATTAAATCATCGAAACTTCTTACATTAAGCATAAGGCTTGATAATCCTAAAAGAGTTCCGCCACCGACACCTGTACCTCCCATATGTTTAACTTCTTTACTATCTGCAGCAACTAATGCTGTACCTGTGCCCATACTTACAATTATAGCCTTTTCCAGGCCGCTTAAAAACAAACCTCCCATGCCTGTGGCCAAGAATTCATCAACTTTACCTGTTGGGATCCCATAAAGCCTATCTTTTATAAAAGAAGAGCCAACCCCTGTTATCATAACCCTTTCTATATTATCAAGAGTAAATTTATTGAAACTTAGGAACTTGCCAAATGCTCCATAAACTGAAGAAATTGGGTCATTAGCCTTTACTATCATGGGACTTAATATCTTTTTGTTATCAAAGCCAACTATTTTTGTTGTACTTCCTCCTATATCAATTCCAATTATTTTACCCAAAACAATTCCCCTCTTCCTATATGGTTGTAATTAAACAATAAGCATTTCCGGTTGTCGTAGTTTCCGAATCTTAATAATTCTTAATAATTTAACGTCCTGTAACCATCCTGATAATTGCGATAGCAACACCGGTTATGCCTTCACCTCCCAGCAATCCCGATGCAGCAATATTACCTGTTTCATTGGAGCAGGGACGCCTGCGATCGGCTATAAAGCGTATAAGGCCGCCTAATAAAACAACGGATGATATTTCAAAGGGGAGGTACATTCCTATTCCTAATGTCATTACAGGTACTTTAAGGAGATAAAGGACTACACCTATAGTTATAGCTATCCAGAATACCAGGGGATTCCCAATGCCGTTAACCATCTGGCTTACAGCAAAAGCCTGGGCTGCAGGAAGACCCTTTTCTACACCTACGCCACCAAACTGGTTAATAATTGCAAACATGGATGCTGCTGCAACGACAGTACCTACTATACCTCCAACTGTTTGTGATATTAGCTGCGCTACGGGATTACTGCCAAGTATATAACCCGCTTTATAATCGTTAAGAAGGTCTCCTGCATAACCGCAAGATACCGCAACACAGGCAGCGATGAAAAATGCACCTGTTGCGTCAACATCAACGAATATCCTTATAGCCAGGAGAATTATTATCCCAAAAATTTCCATAGGATCAATACCTGTTTGCCCGGTAATCGTTGCGGCCATGGCAGAAGTAAGGAAAACTCCGGCTATAAGAAGGATTGACGGAATAATTCGCAGGCCGCAAGCTATAGAAAGTATAAAAGCTATTGCGACTGATATAACTGTTAATGTTCGGGAAGTATTATTAACACTTGAAGCATTTTTAGAGTTTTTGTTGTTACCTTGAGTATTTATTGTAGGCTTGCTGCTTTTACTTCTTGCTAAAACAGGCTTAATATTGGCAATTATGTATGAAATAAGAATTCCGGCACCAGTTCCCACCATGAGGCCTATTCCTATGGTACCCTTAAATGATACGGCGTCTTCAACGGATGGAAAGAGTTTTAATGTGATTCCAAGAGGAATTATCAATAAATAGGATAAAACTGCACCAAGAAACCAAACCCCTGTATAAAGTGTACCAATTAGGTAACCTGTCCCTATTGCCAGTGGTGAAACCCACAACCCAATAAAAAAGTTCCTGGCATAAAGCCAATTGGATACAATAACATCCGGTATCCATCGCAGGCTGTCCCTAAAAAAAGTAAACACAGTTGAAAATACCATCGTTCCGAATAACACGGCAGATTTTTTGCCGCCTGCATCTCCTGCTTTAATTGTTTCGGCTGCTGCAGCCCCTATAGGGTATGGAAGAGCCTCAACTTCAACAAACCTTGGCCTTAGTAGCCAGGTAAGCACTGTACCTAAAAGCATACCTGCCATAGCAATGGCCAATACTTTCCAGAAATGCTGCCTAAACATGTCCGGACCACTCCAAACGCCTGTAATCCACAGGCCAGGAAGAGTAAAAGCAAGGCCTCCTGCTATCATTGCCCCGGCAGACATGGCCGTCTTGGTAATATTTATCTCGTTAAAGGTTGTCTTGCCAAGAATTTTTAACAAAGCCATTGAGAGGACAGCCACGAAAATAGTAGGCCATGGTAGGGCACTCATCCTAAGAGCCGTATACATTGAACTTGCAGTAATTATACATGAACCGACAGCACCTATTAAAAGGCTTCTGAAGGATAATTGGTATATACCCGCAAAACTCCGTTCCTTCTCCGACGTATTCAACATAACAATACCTCCAATTTACTAGTGAATATATAGGCCTGACTATGTATTTATTGTATAATTATGCATATATAATAGCACTTACGAAAGGAAATGTAAACATGGTGGACCGTGCTGACTAAATAACAAATATAAAAAAACTACAAAATATCCGGAATAATTTATAGAATTAGTTTATAATATGAGATAACATAATTTAACATAATTTATTCAACGTGTATCAAATTTATAGTAAATTTATAGTATATTTAGCATGAAAGGAGATTTTTTATGGAACTTTTAAAAAATGTTGTTGACAATATTAAACCTGCTGATTATAAAGCTATGCAACACGCGGCCAAAAGACTGGATAGTCTCGTCAAACCTATAGGGAGTCTGGGAAGGCTGGAGGATATTGCGATTAAAATTGCAGGTATAAGTGGTAAGTTGAATAACTATATAAAGAAAAAATGTATAATTGTAATGGCTGCCGACAATGGAATATGTGAAGAAGGCGTAAGTTCTGTTCCGCAGATAATTACTGCCATGCAAGCTGTGAATATGACCAGGGGTTTGGCGGGTATAAGTGTTTTGTGCAGGCATGCCTATGCTGATCTAAGAGTAGTAGACATCGGCATAAAAGAAGATTATGATTGCGAAGACATTATTAACATGAAAATAAGGCGAGGAACCTGGAACTTTTCAAAGGGGCCTGCCATGACAAAGGAAGAAGCAATAAGAGGAATAGAAATAGGCATAAGGATAACGGAAGAATTAATCGCCGAAGGATATGACCTTATTGGAACAGGAGAGATGGGAATAGGAAACACAAGCAGCAGCAGTGCAATAATAATGAGCTTTACGGGCTTAAGCGCAGAAGAAGCTGTTGGCAAAGGAGCCGGACTAACAGACGAGGGACTTAAAAACAAGAAAAAAGTCATAAGCAGAGCAATCGAGATTAATAAACCCGACAAAAGCGACCCTATCGATGTGCTGTCAAAAGTAGGGGGATTTGATATTGCCGGACTTACAGGTTGCTTTTTAGCCGCTGCCCGTTACAGGATACCTGTTGTAATTGATGGAATTATTTCGGCTGCTGCCGCAATGATGGCATATAAAATAAATCCTTTTGCGAAAGATTATATGATACCTTCGCATATTTCAGAAGAACCGGGTTTTCAAATTGTCATGAAGGAAATGGGACTAATTCCTGTTTTAGACCTTGGTATGAGGCTGGGAGAAGGAACGGGTTGTGCCCTAATGTTTAATGTTATAGAAGCGGCTTTACGGATTATAAATGAAATGGCTACTTTTGAGCAAGTGAGCATGGAAAACGATTTTCTTGTGGATATAAGAAAAAGGATGTGAAAGGTATGGGAAAGCTAGTTTTTGTAACCGGCGGTGCTAGAAGCGGTAAAAGCAGATTTGCAGAAAAACTTGCAGCGGAACAGGGAAAAAAAGTGCTCTATATTGCCACATCAATTCCCTTTGATGATGAAATGAAAATAAGAATTGAAATACACAGGGCAAGAAGACCTGAAGAATGGGAAACAGTAGAAGCATACAGGGATTTAGATAAAGTAATTGAAAATAATTTAGCAGGAAAATCTGCAGTGCTATTAGACTGCATAACGGTTATGATAACCAATTTAATGGTTGAAAGCAATAGTAACTGGGACAAGATGAAAACTGATGAACTTTATAATATTGAAGCAGTAATTAATTGTGAAATAGATAAATTCATTTACACAGCAAAGAAAAAAGAACCTCTGTTTGTGGCAGTAAGCAACGAAGTAGGTATGGGCCTGGTACCTGAGTATGTTATGTCAAGGGTTTTCAGGGATATAGCCGGACGTATTAATCAAAAACTTGCTGATGCGGCAGATGAAGTTTTCTTTTGTGTATCGGGTATTCCGCTGAAAATTAAGTAGCAGCCTAAAAACTATATGGAAACTATATGGGGAAAGAGGTTGAGAATAGTTATGAAAACAGTAGTGAAAAGATTTTTGTTAATGCTTCAATTCCTTACTGCCATACCTGTACCTAAAGAAATAGAAGCAGATGACAGGGATCTGGGAGAAGGACTTGTTTTTGCAGTACCTGTTGGGCTTCTTATAGGAGGTATTCTTGCAGCATTTCATTATTTATTTTCTCTTATTTTTCCTCCATTGGTTGTTGCTATAATGTTGAATATTGTTTACATAAAAATTACCGGCGGACTTCATCTTGACGGGCTTGCAGATACTTTTGACGGTGTCCTTTCGCACAGGCCCAGGGAAAATATGTTGGAAATTATGAAAGATAGCAGGATTGGGACTCATGGGGTTTTGGCTTTGATATGTATATTGCTGCTTAATACAGCATTTTATTTTGAAGCAGATTATCTGGTTACAAGAGATGTTCTTAGAGCTATGATTGTTTTAATGCCTGTAATTGGTCGTACCGGCATGATAATTAGTGCGGGTATATCAGAGTATGCAAGAAGCGAAGGAGGATTGGGCAAGCCATTTATAAATTTTTGTGGTACAAAAGAGATTGTCATTGGAGTTATAATGTGTAGTGTAGTAATCATTTGCTTTAGAAACATTCAAATTACAGCAGCGGGAGTGGCTGCATTAATTTTTCCCTTTGGCGCTGCCGGATACTTTAATAAAAAGCTGCAAGGACTTACCGGAGATGTTTTAGGGGCAATATGCGAGATGACGCAGACATTTTTCTTGTTTATGGTTTTTGCCCTTAATGGAGGTATGGGCTTATGGAATTGATTATTGTCAGGCATGGTGAAACAGATGCCAATAGTGAAGGAGTGTTGTTAGGCTGTACCGATGTGAGCCTTAACAGGCGAGGGATACAGCAGGTGAAAAGGGCAGCAAAAAAGCTTAGGGAGTTAAAAGTTGATCGTGTTGAGGATATCTATTCGAGCCCTTTAAAAAGAGCGGTGCAAACAGCAGAAATAATAGGCAATGAATTGGGCTGCAAAAAAATAATTTATTCAGATGACCTTAAAGAAAGAAATTTTGGTGATTGGGAAGGGTTGACAGTAGAGGAAATAAGCCGGTTATATGAAAATGAATACAGGCTTTGGATAAATGATGTTGATTACTGTATGAAAAATGGAGAAGAGGTTTATGAGATGAAGGAAAGAATTAAGAGCTTTACAAAAAGGCTAATTGATTCCTCAAAGGATGATAAATACACGGATACGCATAAAAGGGAACATGGTACCGGGCAATGTACCCATATAATAGTAACCCATCTCGGATGTATAAGATATATGCTTGCTTTTCTGCTGGGTTTGCCCGATGAATATTCTTGGAGGTTCAGGGTTGGAACTGGAAGCTTGACAAGAGTATGCATAAATGAAGAGGGATATTCTTACCTTACTCTGCTTAACGGTTGATACAAAATCCGGGTTTTAGAAAAAATTAAAAAAAATTATTGACATATGCCCATAATTATATTAGAATAAATTATGGGCATATGTCAATAATAAATATACAAAACAGTTAAAGGTACATCTAATATAACTGGTGAAGATAAAAAAGGAAAAGGAGGTGAAAATAAATGCCAAGAGGAGATGGAACCGGTCCTATGGGAATGGGACCAATGACAGGCAGAGCAGCAGGTTTTTGCGCAGGGTTTTCCGTGCCTGGATACATGAATCCTTTTCCAAGATACGGTATTGGATTCGGAAGAGGCCGTGGATTCAGAAGAATGGCTTACCTCACAGGTCTTCCCGGATGGATACGTTTTGGATATCCGTGGATAGGCTTTGGGTATCCTGGGTATCCAATGTACTACGGAGGCGCTTACAGGACAGCACCTGCTGCTGATGAAAAAGAATTTTTAAAAATGCAGAAAGACTTTTTGGAAGAGCAGCTGAAGCAGGTTAATGAACAACTGGGCAATCTTGAAAAGGATACAGAATAAAAGATAAGATAAAAGATGCGCATTTTCCTCAAAAAAATAAAATGCGTACGGATAAAAGTTGTTGATTTTATTCTATTAAAAGTGGTATTATATAATCAGCATTTGTTAAATTTTAAACAAGATTGTAAACGAGGTTGAACTTTGAAAAATAAGTTATTGAAAATAGTGTTCTAATGTCGAGGAGTTTTCTGAGACAGAGGAAGATTAAACAGTAATTGGTTTACATTATTTGTAAGCTTGCATGTAACCCTTTCCCGGGAATCTTTCTCCTCCTCGGGGAAGGGTTTTTGTTTTGGATAAAAAGGAGGAACAAATAAGCATATTAAGGGGGCAAAATTAGGTATGATTGATACATTAAAAGTTAATACAGCGAAAACAGATATTAATACACCGAAAGTAGATATGAAAATAGCAGATACAGTTTATTTGTCAAAGGGAAATTTGAATGATACACCGCGAGGTGACAGGCTTCATATTGCTTTGTTCGGAAGGCGGAATGCTGGCAAATCAAGCCTTATAAATGCAATAACCCGGCAAAACATAGCTGTAGTTTCCGAGGTGGCAGGCACTACAACAGACCCTGTTTATAAAAGTATGGAAGTGTTGCCTTTGGGTCCTGTAGTATTTATAGATACACCGGGTATTGATGACGTGGGAGAACTTGGAAGGCTGAGAATTGAGAAAACCAGAGAGGTACTGAGAAAGACCGATATTGCCTTGCTTGTCTTAGGATGCGACATGGTATGGGGTGATGAGGAGGGACGTTTGGTAGAAGAGTTTAAGAAACGCTCTATACCTTTTATAATAGTCGCGAACCAACAGGACAAAGCTAAAAATATGGATGCTAGAAATATATATACAGGGAAAAACATTAATATGGTACCGGAAAATACGCCTATTGTCATGACTTCCGCTTTAACAGGTTATGGAATCGATAAATTAATTGAAGCACTGACAAAGGTTAAAAAAGAAGATGACCAAAGACTTCATTTGATTGACGGCATCGTAAAAGAGGGAGACCTTGTAATACTGGTAACTCCTATTGACAAAGCAGCTCCGAAGGGAAGGCTTATACTTCCCCAACAACAGGTTTTACGGGATATCCTGGACAATAATGCAATGGCCCTTGTGGTGCAAGATTCAAAATTGGAAGAAGCCCTTAAAAAACTACCTGAACCGCCTGCGATCGTTATAACCGATTCCCAGGTCTTTGATAGAGTAGGAAAAATACTTCATGAAAATATCCTTCTTACTTCTTTTTCAATTATTTATGCAAGACAAAAGGGGAATTTAAAGCTTTTTTATAGCGCAGTAAAAAAAATAGAAAAATTAAAAGATGGAGACTGTATCCTGGTAGCGGAGGGTTGTACCCACCATCGTAAAGATGATGATATAGGCACGGTAAAAATACCTACCCTTCTTAAAAAGAAAACGGGGAAAAAACTTGAATTTCACCATGTTTCGGGAGGTTTTTTTGAAGAAGACCTTTCTAAATACAGACTGGTTATCCATTGCGGCGCATGTATGCTTAACAAAAAGGAAATGGAGTATAGGCAGGAGCATGCGTTAAAAAGTGGTATTCCGATGATTAATTACGGGATTATTCTTGCATACTTGCACGGAATTCTTGATAGGGTATTGGAACCTTTTAAGAAAGAACTGGAATAGAGAATTAATTAGGAGGCGAAAATTAATGAGGTTTTTAGAAAAATATAAGGAAGAATTCAAAGAGTATGATTCAATGGAAAAGGATTTTATTGATGATGATAAAATCTGGAAACAGCTTAATAAGTGGGAAAACCCGTCAAAAGCCGACGTAAGAAGAGTTCTTGAAAAAGCAGCCCAAAAAGTACGCCTTGAGCCTGAGGAAATGGCAATCCTTATTCAAAACAAGGATAAGGAAACCATAGAAGAAATGTATGCTTTAGCAAACAAACTGAAAAGGGAAATATACGGCGATAGGATAGTTTTCTTTGCTCCGTTATATATCAGCAATAAATGTGCAAACAATTGTAAATACTGCGGCTTCCGGAACGAGAACGAGAAAATATCCAGGAGGACCCTTACCATGGATGAAATCTCTGAAGAAGTAAGGATAATGATAAACGAGGGGCAAAAAAGGACAGTACTCGTTTACGGAGAATCTCCGGAAACAGATATAGACTTTATTTGTAAGAGCATACAGCAAGTATATAGTACAAAGTGCAAGAACGGCGAAATCAGGAGGGCTAATATAAACTGTGCGCCCCTTTCGAGGGAGGAGCTTAAAAAACTGAAAGAGGCAGGGATAGGGACATATCAGGTGTTCCAGGAAACATATCACCATGAAACCTATAAAGAAGTACACCCTGAAAATACCATTAAGGGCCATTACCGCTGGCGGCTTTATGCACAGGACAGGGCCCAGGATGCAGGAATAGATGATGTGGCAATAGGAGCATTATTTGGACTGTATGATTGGAGATTTGAAGCAATGGGGTTACTTTACCATACAATCCACCTGGAAGAAAAGTATAATGGAGTAGGTCCTCATACCATATCTTTTCCGAGAATAGAACCGGCTATAGGTACCCCGTATGCTTCAAGTCCCAAATATGCTGTAAGTGATGAGGATTTTAAAAAACTTGTTGCTATTTTGCGGCTGTCGGTACCTTATACCGGACTGATACTGACTGCCAGGGAAAGGCCGGAAGTAAGGAGGGAAGTAATACCTGTAGGCGTGTCCCAAATTGATGCAGGTACTAGAATAGGAGTGGGAGGTTATAAGAAGTCGAAAGCAAATATGATTCCTGATAAAGAACAATTTCAGATAGGTGATACTAGGTCCCTGGACGATGTAATTAGGGAAACATGTGAAATGGGAAATATTCCATCCTTTTGTACCGCATGTTATAGGGCCGGTAGAACAGGAGAAGAATTTATGGATATTGCAAAATCAAGTTTTGTGCATAACTTCTGTATGCCTAATGCAATATTGACATTAAAAGAATATTTATTGGACTATGCTTCAAAAGAAACGAAAAAGGTTGGAGAAAAAGCTATAAAACAGTATGTTGATAAGATGACAAATGAAAGAATAAAAAACTTTATTATAGAGTCATTACAAAAAATGGAAATAGAAGGGAAACGTGATATAAGGGTTTAAGCATGTGAGCAGGAAATGAAATGAAATCAATGATTTAACCCGTAATACACTATTACTCACTTAAAAAGGAGGATGGCCAAGGCTGGGATGGATTGCGCAGAAAAGCTAATAAATGAACTTGAAGAAAGACATGACCTTGATATAGATGGTTTGAGTTATTTAATTGAGGTGGTACTTTTTGCATATTTCACAACTCGCTTGACATAAAACATTATTATGTCTAAAATGTTGATGATAATTATTATCATTAACATTTTAGGAGGAGTTTAATGTGGGGAGCATTGGTGCTAATATAGATTTAGGAAGCATTTTATTTGCATTCAGCTTGACATTGTTTGCAGGAATATCTGCAGGAATAGGAGGTCTTTTTACTACTTTTTGCAGAAAGACTAACACAAAATTTTTATCATTCATTTTGGGATTTTCAGCAGGAGTAATGGTTTACCTATCTTTTATGGAAATTCTCCCCGAAGCAAAAAGTTTCCTGGTGAATAAGTTGGGAGAACCTGCAGGCTTATGGGTTACTTCAGTTGCTTTTTTTGGCGGAGTGCTTATTATTGCAATAATTGATAAACTTATACCTTCAAGTGACAACCCTCATGTATCTCATAAAATAGAAGAAATACAAAGCTGTGATGTTAATTATAACAGGAAGAGACTTTTAAGGACAGGTTTGTTTACTGCATTTGCCATAACAATACATAATTTCCCTGAGGGGATTGCTTCTTTTGCATCAGCCCTTAAGGATCCTGCTCTTGGAATTATGATAGCAATTGCGATAGCTATACATAACATACCTGAAGGCATGGCTGTATCAATACCGGTTTTTTGTGCAACAGGGAGTAAGAAAAAAGCGTTTTTGCTTTCATTGGCTTCCGGATTATCAGAACCTTTAGGTGCTTTGGTGGGATTCCTGATACTTAAGCCATTTTTAAATGATATAGTTTTTGGTATTTTATTTGCAGCTGTAGCAGGTATAATGGTATATATTTCGTTTGATGAATTGCTTCCTATGGCAGAAGAATATGGAGAACATCATCTTGCCATCCTAGGCCTTATGGTAGGAATGGCTTTAATGGCAATAAGCCTGATATTGCTTATTATATAAATATATGTATTTGCATTGCCGACACCAGCTCAGCATGAACTATGGCGAGCAGGAGCTTATCCCTTTTTATATCACTGTTGAGAAGACCGGATTTTTATTTTATCCGGTTTTTTATTTTTCATTTCTAAAACATTGTTAGTAGTAACACATATATACTTATTTGAATATTATACTATAGACTCAAATTAAACATAATGCTTATTTTACCAAAGCATACGGTTATCAAAAAGAATACGCAGGATGTGCTATTCTAATTAAAACTGAAAGGAGGTCAACGGTATGACTGAAGACAGGGGCGTATGCGGATATCCTGCTTATGGAAGCTGTAATTGGATAATCTGGCTATTAATAATTCTGGTTGTAATTTGCTTATTATGCCCGGGCATTTTCGGCGGCTTAGGATATGGCTACAAAGAATAAATAAACATAATGAATTTTATATGTTAAGCTATTATATGTCCAACGCATATTCATAGTGTAAAAATGAAAATCGTTGAAACGTTGGACATATAATATTTTTTATATTTATTAAATACAAGGTTAATGTGGTATATTATAATAAATATTAAAAACGGCAGAAAATATTATAAAAAAGCAAAGGTAAAAAGAATTGGAAAGGAAAGGTAGAAGCAATGTTAGAGGCAGTGATTTTTGACATGGATGGGGTCATAATAGATAGCGAGCCCATATACCATGAAGTTGAGATGGGAATGTTTAAAGAATTTGGCCTTGATTTGACCGATAAACATAGACATATGTATGCTGGGGTGAGGACAGTGGACATGTGGGTGGAATTAAAAGAGAAATACGATATTCCGCTGTCAATAGAAGAATTGGTAAAAATAGAAGCAGAAAGAGTAAGGGCATGCCTTAAGGCAAAAAATGCAATTGAGCCTGTTTGTGGTATTAGAGAATTGTTGGAGAAATTACATAAAAATAACATTAAGATTGCCTTGGCTTCTTCAAGCAGTATGGCGGATATAGAAATAGTATTAAACGAAACAGGATTGAAAGAGTACTTTTCGGTTATCGTAAGCGGGGACCATGTTGAAAGAGGGAAACCGGCCCCCGATATATTCTTGCATGCTGTATCCAAGCTTGGTGCAGAACCTGAAAATTGCATTGTTATTGAAGATGCAAGCAGTGGAGTTAAAGCTGCAAAGGCTGCCCGTTTGAAGTGCATAGCATACAGGAATCCTAATTCAGGTAATCAGGACCTGTCTGAAGCGGATATGGTTGTGGAAAGCTTTTATGATGTTATTTCCATGCTTTAATTGCTAAACATTAAATATACAGGTCTTTGCGGTTAAACAATGCAATTCCTCCAGGGTACGTTAGATTTTGAATATAGGATAACTACTTGCCTTTTCTATTTGTAGTGGATAAGCATTTTTTGGAGGAATGTGCATATCATGGCAAAACTTTAAAAATTTATTTTAAATTTAATAGTCCATTTTGATTTTCACCAAATATTAAATATGGTATAATAGCATCAGACAATAATAAAGGTGGTGAATTTATATGAAGTGGGAAGAAGTAAGACAAGCATACCCGCATCAATGGGTTAAGCTTAAAGTTTTAAAAAGTCATCTAGAAGATAACAAAGAGTATATTGAAGAAATGGAAGTAATAAAAACAATCGACAGCGATTTGGAAGCTGGAAGAGAGCTTGGAAAATGCAAAGAGAGCGAGGTTGTTTACCATACTTTCCATGAAGAAATATATCTTGAGATAAGAAATATATTTGGATTCAGGGTGGCAAAATAGATGAATGTATACTTGTTTGACAGGCTTATCTGTACTGATATAACAGTTACTTTTAATGGTAAGTCCAAGACTTTAAAAAATGTTGTAGTAGATACAGGCGCAGCGCAATCAATCATCAATTCCATTTTTGTTGCTGATTTGGAAATTGCACCAAGCTTCAAGGATAAGATGGTTAAAACCAGAGGAATTGGTGGAGATTTGGAGTTTTTTTATAGGACCGTAGATGAACTGAAAATCGGGGACTTCACTTTTAAAAACTATGAAATCGACTTTGGAGAAATTGATCCCAAAGGCGAAATATCAGGTTTAATCGGCCTGGACTTACTAAATGAACTTCGTGCTGTTATAGATGTAGAAATTCCTATAATCTACAATAAAACTTAAAATTATAGAATCCATTTTAACGTGTTTCAAGTGCATAGCATACACGAATCCTAATTTAGGTAATCAGGACCTGTCTGAAGCGGATATGGTTGTGGAAAGCTTTTATGACGTTATTTCCATGCTTTAATTTCTAAGCATTATATATACAGGTCTTTGCGGTTAAACAATACAATTCCCCCATGATACATAACAACTAAGTGTTTTATTTTTATCTCAATATTCCGGCAATATTCTGAACTATCCATTGACTTAGAATGGGTGTTTCGATAGAATATATGCATGGAAAGTAATTTATAGCGGCTTGAATAAAAATATCCGGAGGAATTATATTATGGCAAGTAATGTGAAAATAAAAAATAAAGACATAATTAATATCCTCACAGAGGTAAAAGAAAGCATGTTCAAGATATTTGGTGTTAAACTTAGAAAGGTTATTTTATTTGGATCTTATGCCAGAAACGAAGCCGATAAAGAATCTGACGTGGATATTCTACTCTTAATTGACGATGAACAAGAGAATATTAAACGCTATCATGATTCTATTGTTGATACTATGGTGAAATTATCTTTAAAATATGGACTTGTAGTGTCAATAACAGAACAGGAGTACAAACAATATATGAAGTATATTACATTTGTACCTTTCTATGCGAATGTAAATAATGAGGGAGTGGAATTCTATGTTAGATAATCAAAATGACCTAAGTAAGTACAGATTAGAAAAATCCAAGGAGGATTTGCTTAGTTCAAAATTATTATTCGAAAATGGTTTATACAAACAATCGGTAAATCGTTCATATTATTCTATATTTCATGCAACAAGAGCATTATTAGCCTTGGATAAATTTGATTCTAAAAAGCACTCAGGAATAATTGCATATTTTAATCAGAAATATATTGCGACTGGGAAAATTGAAATAGAGTTTTCCAAGATACTTATGAGTGCACAAAAAATCAGGAATAGTAGTGACTACGATGAGTTTTATATAGTAAGTATAAAAGATGCTGAGAATCAAATTAATAATGCAACAAAATTTATAGATAGAATTGAAAAGTTTCTAACACAGACATAACAGCATTGTTACTTCAAGTAAAATTTTTCGACCTGGGTAATAGCTTTCATCTAAAAAGCATAGGTTACACCTTACAAATTATCTTCTCAAGGCTTAATTTTGGATTCATTTGTATATACCACTTTCACAATATTGAGAATTCAATTGCTATTCCGAATTACCTCGATTACAATCTCGATTGCTGCGATTGCTGGTTGCTACGGTTCTACGGGCGCATTTTCTTTTTATGAAGAAATAAATACCAATTACTTTAAAAATCCTCAATTTCGGGCATTTCGAGATTTTGTGAAATTTAGTGTAAGTTGATAAACTGTTTTATAAACATACAACTTGAAAGGTATAAGCAAATAGAAATATATTGGTTGTTTGATTATCGCTATTATATATGCAAAACATTTTAGCTATATACAAATTGACAAATATAGATAATTGTAATATAATATGTCATATAGATGATATACAAACAAAAGGTGGTGAAGTAAATGAAAATTAATTCTACCGAACTGCAAAACAACTTCGGGAAATATCTTCAATTGGCCGAAACCCAAAGCATATATATTGAAAAGAAGGGCAGCGACAGTATTTTCAAGCTTGAAAAGGTAGAAAGGAAAGAAATGCTTGGTAAAATACTGGATAGTTTATATGGATGCTTGAGGGGAACCGGGCTTGAAAATGTCAATTCAGAAGAGATTATATATCAGAGAGTAAGTGAAAAACTTAATCCGAGCAAACAGGTGATGAAAAATGGTCAAGAAAAGAAAAATACTCGTTGATACCAATATAATTCTGGATTTATTATTGGCAAGACAGCCCTTTGCCGAAGAGGCCAGGGACATATTCTTAAAAGCTGCAAATGAAGAAATAGAAATTTATGTTACCAGTTGCAGTATAAATACGCTTATTTATTTTATGGAAAAGACTATTGGTTATGAATTGACAAGAGAAATCATAAACAATTTTTTGCAAATAGCAAAAGGCATAGATATAACCATAAATGACATTCAAAAAGCATTTAATAATACGGCAATAACTGATACGGAAGATGCTATACAGATGCAGGGAGCTATTAAAGCAGGAATGGATTTAATATTAACGAGGGATTGCAATTTCCTTAAAATAGATACAATGGATATACCTGTCCTATCACCGGCTGATTATTTAAAGCATTGAAATCAATGGGGGATAAATTGGGTAGATCAACTTATAGTTCTGTTATTTCAGACTTGGAAAATATGACTAAATAATCTTAGTCCCTTAAGGTCAAAATTCATCTCAAAGTGGAAAAAAATCAGAATGAAGTTACCTGAATACCAGCTAATTCAGGCACTACAAACAGATTCTTTACTCTGAGTCCAGTTGTTATTACAGTCTTACCCAATTTGGTCAAATAGTATTTGTATGTACCCTTAATTTTCTTTATTAGTCCATGAACATGAAGTCTCTTAATAATCCGGGAAATTGAAGCAGAACTCA
>JABUEW010000022.1 GCA_013314855.1 Bacillota bacterium
CCTGGAGTGAATGATTGCCTTTGGTATTATAACCCGTTTTCCTCTACGTGTGCTACGTATTTTCCACCTACAAGAACCGGTGTATTTTTTAACAGGATAGGTCAACACTGTTTTTATCAACCAACACTATTATATTCACAAACATAGATTATAGATTAACCAAATAAGATCTAAATTAAGATGTATTAATCGAATGACATATGATAAGAAATACAACCTGTAAAGTAAATACAGTCCGGGGCAAATCCTGTTAAGCAGGATGATTCTAATTGGCGGAGTAGATGTATTTATACTGCTGACTATAGTTCTCTTATTAAATCTGATGCATGCCGAGATTGCTCTTTTGCATTCGCTTTTGCTGACATTTTCATCATTTACTCTGACTGCCTGTATATCAATGCTTATAGTGCGGAAAGTCCGCCTCAGAAACACGGTAATTCTACTTTGTACAGTCTGGGTAATAATCTTAATGATACTTATGACTGCTACGGAAGATATCCGGTTGATATTTACAGATATTTACACCGGAACATGGGCAGCCGTTTTGTGTGCCGGCCTGCTTGTTTTAACCTTTGAAATTCGTAATCTTGTGAAAAACTATGGCTTTGAAAGGAGATAATTGACATGGAATTATACTTCGATAGAGTAACAAAACAGTATAACGGCAAACTCGCGGTGGACCGTTTTACAGTAAAACTTAACAACGGAGTATATGGGCTTTTGGGGCCAAATGGAAGTGGTAAAACAACACTCATGCGCATGATAGCAGATGTACTGCGTCCAACATCTGGGGAAATCAGGAATATTATAAGCGACATTTCACAGGGCAGGATTGTACTGTTTTCCACACATATTGTAGCAGACGTTGAACACATTGCCGGGGAAGTTATATTTATGCGGCGCGGACAATTAATTGAAAAAGGCAACCCTCATGCAATTGCAAAAAAACTAGCAGGCAGGGTATGCAGGGTATGGAGTGCTATAACCGACGAAAAAACTGCAGATTGGCTTAAAAACCATTATGATGTAGCAAATCTTCGCCGTGTGGATAAAGGGATTGAAGTAAGAATAATAGCGGATAATAAGCCAATAGAAAATGCTGTCAATTTGCCGCCAACTTTAGAAGATGTTTATCTCTTATATTTTAAGGAGGAATTTTATGAAGATGCTACTGTGGTTTGAATTAAAGAAAATTTATTCACATTCTCTTATATATATTACCATGGCTGTTATGATGGGTTTATTTTACCTTTTCTTCTTTTCAAGGTTTCTTTCAAGTCAGGAAGACTGGAGGAATAGAGCAGAGATTGCCCGCGAGGTTTATACAGAGTTTGGAGGAACATACGCACCCGGCAAAGTAGATGTTCTTGAAAAAGAAATTGAGAGGATCAAAAACAATCCCGGCAACAATGCATTAGTAAAGCTTGGAGCCATGGAAAGCATTTTAAATGAATATAAAAAAATACGAATAATACAGGAAAGGAAGGACATCCTTTCATCAGAAATTTTATCCGGAAATTTGTCAAAAAGCGAAATGGCGCTAGCTTCCCTTGAGTTAAAAATGCTTAAAAACCTGCCGCAGATAAGAATAGAATACTACCATCCCATAACCGAACTGATCGACTATTTTAAACATTTGGTATAATTCTGCCTGTGGGGATGATTCTTATTGGACTTTCAGGTATTTTCACTGACGAATACAAACCAAAAATGGATGGCCTGATATTATCTACCTGTATGGGGAAACTGCAGCTTATTACGGCCAAAATACTTGCGTCCTTCATATATTCGGCAAATGCTTCTATTATTTTTTCTCTGCCGGCCTTGATTTGTATCGTCAACTCTTTCGGCAGTCTTAATGGATGGAATTCTCCATTGCAAATGATTTATGGGTATAGGCTTTCTTCGTTTAGGCTTACATCCGGTCAATACCTGCTAACATGTATCCTTTTCAACCTGCTTGGCTGCCTTGAGCGCATGAAAAAGATAATTTTATGTGTAGATATTATCCAGTTGCATAATTTTATTCAAGAGATTTAGATACCCCTACCCCTAATTCATTATCTTTTTTATACCACCACTTGTTCGATCTTCATTAAAATGAACTTCAAACCCAAACTTTTTATAGAAGTGTTCAGATCTATCAAAGTGTTTTTTATCGACTGATGATAGCCATCCGTCAATATAATCAACATGAAGTTTCTCTACTGCCTTTAGGAAATACTTCATTAAAATAGAGCCATCACCAATGTCGTCATCTTCATTTATAATATCTTCTATATGTACATAATTCCAGCCAAATATTTCACTCTTTTTACTTTTTAATTGTTGCCATTATTCTCGGCAAGTGAGTTATTCCTTGATAAGAACGACCAAATAAATAAATTGTAAGTGCGGATTCATCCATTCTTTCTACAACCATTAGTTCTTCTTTATTTTTATTTATCTCAACTCCAACTATCTTTGCATCAGGAAAAAGATAAAATATTCTATGTACAAGATCATATTGTTTTTTCCCAATTTCAATCTCTGCCTTCATTTCACTAATTTTCTTCTCACATTCCTGCATATTTCGGACAATCGTATTATTATACATAGCAAACTCTTTCTTAAACAACCACTTAAATAATTTCCACTTCATAATCTATCTTCCTCCAAGTTTTTTCTTAGTATAATTTAATCGTCTAAAACTTATATATGGTATCTATCGTCAGTCATCTTCTTATCGTGGCACCTCTTATGAGTACTTGCCATTTATTTTCATTCCTAATAGAGAATCTTATTTCCTCGGTGAGAAACAAAAACAACCATTATCTACCTTTTATATTTAACTCAACCTCATTTGAAAAATTATTCTTTCCTTTTAAGAATTCGGCTGATATCGACCCCAGAATTTTGAAAGTCCTGAGAGTTTTCTATTTCCCTCATGTTACCATCCTGATTTAATTTGCATGTGTTGTACCCTCTTGGTACGGTTACTAAATACGCCACCAAGTCACGATCCATTAAACCTTTCAGAAGTAATGCCATTACTATAATAATCCTATAATCATCAACTTTACTGCCTGCATCACTTCATCCCATCCAATATTCTCAGCATAGCTGAACCTAGCCTGATAGCGCTTCCACAAGTCTCTCATTTCAGCATTTTTGCCAATACGCTCAAGAATTTTCTCAGCTTCAGAAAGCAATTCGTAGGTTCTCCGCCTTTTTACTGTCGCTTTGACTGCCTCATTCAATAAATCTTTGTTTATGTTGTCCTTCTGCAATATTGAAAGAATATATATGTCATAAAAATCTCTCATCCTTGTGTTCGTTATGCTCCTGGAAAGAATCGTTTCAAGCTTTTCCGCAAGAACAGTTTCAAGGTTATACGCCATAACACTGATGTTTCTTTCCTCAAACATCAATCTGAAGCTATAGCATATTTCCCTGGGAGTAATATCCTCCCCGGTGGTCATATCTACTTTGAGGGTCTGCCTTATTTTGTCGAACACTGTTTCTATGGTTGCTCGTATGCCCGTATATTCAGCTTCATCTCGAATTTCTGTAATGTCTTTCATTTTCATTTCCACATTGTCATCAAGCTTAATTGATAATATATTTTCAAACATTTTTTGAACAGCGTCTACAGTGATCGGCCATCCTTTTATTGTCGCATCCATATCAATAGTTGAACGTGCATCAAGCCCGACCATCGCTGCAACGAGCATTCCACCCTTTAAAATGAAGTTGTTTTTATAGTTCGACAAAGAAATACGTTCAAGCAGTCTTTCGAGCATATAGTTTCTGAGGAGTATCTGCGCATCAACATTTTTCTGCTTTGCCAAATTACGAATTAATGCCTTTAACTGAGTAGCCGTCTTCATAACAGCACCTCCATATAATTTCTGAGAAGCTTAGTTACTCTGAAGGCTTCTGCATATTCCATAAGTTTAGGAATATTTTTATCCCTGCGCTTGGCATACCGTTTTAAAGCGTCGGTTAAAATTGAAATGTCCATTTTGCTGCGGCTCCTGATCATATCACAAACCGTTCTTTCCATATTGTAAGCCTTGACGCTTCTGCCGAAAGGTGTGGTCAAAGTTGTCAATCCTACTTCATAGAGCTCCTTCCTGACTGAAAAAACTGTCAAGCCTTCATCTTTGAGATTCTTTGTGTTGTAGCCAATTGGAACGGTCACGCTGTAGGTCAATGGATCCCTGTCAGAGAGGTCATGCAAAAACAGCGCAGTATCATGGGAAAATACAACAGCCGGTTTTCTGCGCTGCAGATAGTACATTTTGTCAGCCAATGCATCGGGAGTCAAATATACTCCATGGGCTATTCTCTCAAGCTTGCCTTTTTTCACAAGCTGCGACAGATAGATTTTGGGAATGCCTTCTGCCACTACGTCTTTTGTGCAAATAAGTCCATCACTTTCTTCAATTATCTTTTTTAATTTTTCCATGTAAGTCAATTTTCCCACCTACGCTATTTTACTTTTATGCTAATATTATATCCAACTTTAGCATGAAAGTAAACATTATTGACTAAACAAAAATTGCCACCAAGCCACATTTAACGTGACCTGATGGTTCCATTTTTGTATCTGCTTTTTCATATCCAATTGTCCATTTATTCTTTATCCGTAACATCCTCTTTGTTTTGAGATAGCACCTGAAAAACCTAAAAAGTTATATTAAAACCCCAACTTTCATTTCCATTTTAAGGACATAATCTCCAGATACCTTGCTCCGCTGCCGAACTCCTTTTGCGCAATCCTCCAGAGGGAGTCGCCTTTGACAACGGTATAAACGGTATAGCCTTCATTGTTTGGACTGTCGCCGACTTTCCTTAAGACATCCCTGTCAACCCATGTGTTTATACCTGCAATTTCTGTCCCGCCGGTCTTTTTGATCTTTTTGCCCAGCAGAACCACATGCCTTGCCGCCTTTGACCACCGGCTTGCCACAGGATACTGTCTGTGTAACCCTGTGGTAATAGTCGGTCTTTACCCATGAAGGAATGGCCGCTCTGCCGGGATAATAGTTACCGGCTCTGTCTTTAAACTCCACCAGATCGCCGACTCCAATATCAGTGCTGTCATCCGCATTGCTTTCCAGCGTCTTTTTTACGGCATCACAGAAGGTGTCCATGCTCTCCCCATGCTTAGGGAACCAGTGCATCACGTCGGCATGGTTGCTGGCAATACCGAGCTTGTATCCTTCGCAGTGGCAGATAATATCGTTTTCATCAAAACCGTATTCCCTGCAGAGCATGACGCAGAGTTCAACAGCGTTCTGCCACACCTTTCGGAGATAGTCTTCCTGCTTTGCCGCGTCATAGCCGATCATCACCGAGCCGGATTTATATGTAAATCTGGCTGGCTCGCAGATTTCAAAGCTAATGTGGGTGTTGTTGGCTGATCCGCCTGCGTGCCAGCCGCGATGGTTCCAAGGCAGGTACTGCCAAACCTCCTTGTCGTCCACAAAAGCATGGACGCAGACCTGCCTATTAATTTCGCCCGCCTTGTAGGATTTGTTCCAGCGTGAAAACCAGTCGGCCGCCATTACGCCAGGTACGGCAGTCGAATGCACCATGATGCCCTTGGGCGTGATTTTCCTGCCCGCCGTATAGCAGTCGTTTCGTGTCATGTACTTTGTGAACAGCTTCATTTTCTTTCGTCCTCCTCATTTGAGCAATCGTGCAGCTGCTCCAGTACGTTCTTCAGCTTCTCAGGAATCGGCAATCCTATGTGTGCGGCGTTTTCCAGTATTGAAATCCCCTCGTTGCTCAAGTAAAAGAAGATGACCGCCGTCCGTACTGCGCCGCCGTTGCCAAGCACCTGACTGTCTATTATGTGTCCTACGCCCACCAGTACAAAAATGAGCACCTTCTTGAAGATGCCCTTTGCTCCAATTTCACTGGATAGCTTCCTGTCCACAATGGCACACATCACGCCTGTCAGATAGTCGATAGCCACGAAAGCGATAAGTGCATACAGAAATCCGTCCAGCCTGCCTAGAAACCAGCCTAAAAATGTGCCGATGGCAGTAAAGGCTGCCTGCACCCAGTTCCATACTGTTTTCATTGTCAGAACCTCCGTTTCTTGTATTTTCATAATTAAAAAGCGCCCTACATTTAAGCAAAGCGCTGAGTTTATATATATTTACCTAAATCTACACCTGCTTCGGAAGCGCCTCCCAAAGCCGCATATCTTCCTGGCCAAGCGACCAGATGGCAATGCCTCTCAGCTTCCAGCGGTAAGCCGCTTCGTTTGCCCAGTAAACAAGGCTGTCCACATCCTGATAATACAGGATGGAAAAGCCGTCCGCATCTCCGAGAAACAAGCGGGAGATCCATACATTGCCGTAGGCCGTCAGGTACCGCCGTCTGTTATATGTCTCCCTCTGCAACGGATACTCTTGTGGCTGGGAAGTATCCCAACCTTCCATATAATCATATACATGTGGCAGCGCCCATGGAACTTTATTGTAATCGTCCCAGTAGGCAACAATCGGGATAAACGGCTGCGGCGGTGCATCATCCGTAAAATTATATACTCCATTCATCCAGTATTTCGCCGCATAGTAGGTGTTGGATACTCCGCGGTAGGTAACTCCGAGGTTCTCGGGTGTGTCGTGGATCCGCCAGTTCCAGACGTAAGCAGGCAGTCCCATGAATATCTTGTCCGGCGACATCGCAGTGACGGCATAATCGTATATGTCCTCCAGCCAGTCCTGGGGAGAAACGAGGCCGGGAGCGGAACCTGCCCACGCCATGCCGTAGCTCATAATGGCAGCGGTATCGCAATAGGCGTTTAGATCAGCGTATACGCACCAGTTTTCGCCGCCGACCGACCCCTGAACTCCTGTCATCCCGGGCAGGCAGATGTTGACAAGCTTTGTTGAGTCATATGACTTTACGGTATTATAGATATCCCGGAACAGGGCATTTGCCGCATCCCTGTTTTCATATCCGCCGCCGCGCTCCAGGTCAATATCCACTCCGGTGCACCAAGGATATAGTTCCATGATACGGATTATTTCCGTCAGGAACTTATCCTTTGCTCCATTCTCGTTATTGCGAAGCGCAGTAAATATGCTGGCTATTCTATGATTCATAATGGTCAGCAGCCACTTGATGTGCGGCCATTTCTGGATGTATGGCAGCATGCTGCTGATGCTGGTGCCGGTCTCGGTAACAGTGCCTGTCGCGTCTACTTCAAAGGTAAAAATTCCAACTGTATCAAAGCGGTCGCCATAGTCTCTGAGCGCTTCATACATTCTGGCATTGCCCATAAAGCTCCACACCATGCACCGCTTGCCTTTCAAATAATCCCTCACCCTCACAGGCGTTCACCTCCGTCCTGCATCTCCTGAAACTCAAACAATATGCTTGCCGATTTCCTGTCCTCCAACTTGACCGTATGCTTGCTGTCCCACGCTGCCGTATATTGATAAAACCCATCCTTATGAACAGGACTGCCGTTTTTCAAGCATTGGCGGGTAGATGCCAGCAGCGCCAGCTCATCGCCTGCATTCACCGAATCAAGAAACCTCGCCTTGTGCGCGCCCATGCCCTGCGAAAGTTCAATGCTGCCTGCCGCCATATCCTGTACGGGATATATATAACAGTCGAGTCCTGCAGATGTTTTGCCCAAGTTAAATAAAATGACGGTCTCCGCTGTCCGCACCACGCCGTTATAATGGCTGGGCGGAGCTACCTCTCCGTTTTCCCGGAATTTCGCCAGCATTTTGCCGGTGTGGACGGTGTACCCCGTCAGCCGGTCGCCTTCCTGAAACTGCAGGTCGGTAAAATAGATTGTTCCGGTGCAGTCGGAAATCCGCAAAGTCACTGTCACGCTTGCCACATGCTTGTCGCTTTTTATCTGTATGGTTTCCGCAAACCTTGAAAACTGCATCAATGTCACCTACCCGTCCAATGTCCACTGTATCTCGCACACATGACCGACCCAGCCGGTGGCCACCGAGCCGCCCTGCAATAATAAGTCAGTGAAATACACCGTACCGGTGCAGTCGGTGACGCACAGCCGGATGGTAATGGATTTGACTCTGCCTCCACTTTTTGGGGAAATGCTATGTGCAGTCTGATTGAAATACGCCATACCCGCCACCACCCTCAAATCAGGTCTATAAACCTTGTTTCGGTTGTGCCATCTTCATACTCTATGACTACTTCAGCACCCACCTGGCCGTTTTCGCCTTTTTCGAGGTTTTCAGACGCAATCTGCGCCGAAAAGGTGTAGCTTTTGCGTGTAGCCGGACATACTGTCTGCGACAGGCTCTTTGTCATGCCTAAAACTCCCTCGGCTTTAAAGGAAGCCGTTCCCGAAACGCCGTTCTCGGTATCCACCTCAAAGCCGGAATTGACCCAATAAGCAAAGCCATCATCTGCCCGGGAATTGCGCAGATGGTTGAACGGCACCATATCCTTGATCTCCTGCCGGTCGAGCAGGTCGGTGGAGGACAGCGCTTCCGCCGCCTTGTCCCACTGCGCCGAAGAATCGCCTAATTCTCTAAGTTTTGTTGAAAGCTCGATCACCGTTTTCCACGGCTCCTGAAGGTTGTACTGCCGCCGCACAACGCGGGTCTTGATGGACAGTCCCAACTCTTTGTCGTCCACCGTTACGATATCGCCCAGTTTCCACACTTCATGCTCATAGCCGGTCAGCGCCGACAAGTCCATGGCCGACAGCACATAGGAAACGCGGGGTTTGGCATATTCGGCAAGCCGCATCCGGGCATATTCCAGCATCTGATACGAATTGTTGAATGACGAACAGTCAAGTGTAGATACCCGCACCTCGCTCGAATAGCTGTAATCTTCCACATAATCCTTGCCTTCGTTGATGGAAGCAAAGGTCATGCCGTCCTTTCCGTAGGCATAAAGACGGGTGACAAGGCTTCGGATATCTACTACCCGCTGAATGCTTTTCAGGTTTTTGCGGTAAGAAAAAAGCGCTCCGCTGTCTGCGCCGCTGAATGCCAACAGATGCACCATCCGGTTGGCGCTGTCAAAAACAAGGTCGCCGCCATATATGTTCTGCACCATGCGAAGGATGGACAGCGCGTTTTTCTCGGTGCACTGCCATGTCCGCTTCGCAGTGACGGTGACGTTTCCCACCGACCAGCCGGTGTCCTGAAGCGCATATTGCATTGGAACATCTGCAGTATCGGCGTTGAAGTCCGCCGGTTCCTTTTCCACGCTGAAGGACAGGTCGTAAAATGCCACCTCGGCGTAGACCTGTGTTATGATGCGTCCGTCCTCGCTCTTGTTGTCTGTCAGAGTGCGGATCCGGTAGATGTCGTTTACGATCTGCACCTGTTTTTCGTTTTCCAGCGCGCTTCTTTTCGGGTCATGGAACAGAAGCTTGAACTCCAGCGTATCCGCTCCGTTTACCTCGCCGGTGACGATAATATCGTAGGCGTTTTCAAGCACAGCCTCCCACGCGCCGTTCTCATCCAGCACAACAGGCCTTGCAAAGCCCAGCTTTTCATAGGGTGCTTTGGGAATATCGTGAAGCTGGATTTCCAAGAGCTTCGGCGTTTTCGATGTGCCGGCAGTTGCGAGTGTCACCTTGAAGCGGATATACTGCCGGTCGGGGGAATTCAGTTCTCCGCTTGTGCCGATGGTCTGCCATGCCGACCATTCTTTCAGATCGTCGCTCGTGCTGGTTTCTACCAGGGAAACCGACATCACACCTGCGGCATATTCGCTGGTCACCGCCACACGCCCATTTCCGGATAATGCACATGGTACTGCTTTCGTATATAGTACACGCTTTCGGGATACACGCCGCCGGTCGCTTTAAGCACGACCTTACCCGGTTCGGTCAGAGCGTCCACATCCGCGCTTGTATCGCCGCCGTTGGCATAAAGAGACGCCTTAAAATACTCAAGCAAATCGTCTGCCGTAAGCTGGGAACCGGTTTCCAAAAACCAGTCGTCGAAGCCACCGGCAAAATAATATGTATCCGCGTGCATGCCCATGACGATGTTGGCGGTGCACTGCCGGTTCAGTTCGCCGGTGAAGGTGCGCAGAGGAGATACCCACGTCGCGCCGTCGCTGCGGTCACAGAGGATGTTCTGCACCTTTTTGCTGTTTACTTCGATAATGGAGGCGATAAAATACCAGCCACCGTTTTTCATGGTGATGGCGGCCGTTTCGCTCTGGTCATAAATAAGGGTGCCGGAGGAATTGTACAGCATCAGCCTGAGCCTTCCCTGATACAATGACACATAGAAAATCGGCTGGCCGGGTCCCTGGCGAGTGTTAAAGATAGGGCAATATGTCTGCCCGACCGAATAGGTGGTGGGATTGAGCCAGCCGCCTACGACAATCCTCTCGCCTAAATTGCTGAAAAAACTCCCGTCGTTCGTCGCTATAAGATGGGTCTTTTCCGAAGTTGGGTTAACGATGTTTTGCCGGAAGTATCGTCCGAATCTTCCGGCAATCAGATTCGCCGAAGTGCCTGACCAGCCGGAAACGGTAAAATGCCTGCCATGTCCCGACGAATCCATAAGCCGCAGATTGCTGTCCGAAGCGCTTTCGTTGAAACGCCATAAAGCAGATGTCCGTGTGGTTACAGGAAACTCGCCGGTAAAATCCTCTTGTTTCGTTAGAATAGACTTGACCGCCATTAAATCTCACCTCCATCTGCTTTTTGCCTGTATTTTAAGCTGTGTAAAAGTTGCGTCTGCCGCAGTAATCTCAATGTTGTTCACGCCCTTTCTGAGAATCGGGAAGTTCAGATCCTGCAGGCAGGGCAGTCCGTTACGCAAGGTGCCGCCTGTTTCATCAATAACCTTGGCAGTTACCATGCCGGTATCAATAACCAGCGTCTCACCCTCTGATAAAGCCCCGACAATCCGCAATTCCTCACCGTTTGTAATGAGCGAAATATAGCTTGAAGACGATGCTGAGATTATGCCTTTGAGAAAATACACAGGCTCGGAATCGGCGTTTCCTGTAAGCCTCTCTACCACATGCTTTCCTGTTTCGGAAAGAACGAATACTTCATCCTCCAGCGCATAGGCATGCGGGTCAGGGCAGATGAACCGCAGGTCGAACGCACCTGCCTCGCCATGCTGCCGGTCAGAGTTTCCAATGAAACGTCCACAAGCTCTGCGGCGTATTTATACGCCTGCAGGCTGTCGGTGGACATGCCGGTTACGGTTGAAGCGGTTATAATCTCATCGGCATAGGCTGCCGAATTTACCGACATATCCACCAGCGCCTTACCTGCGCCGACCGCCGCCGTACCGATAGCGGCCATAGCCGCGCCCATGGCCACGCCGATCCCTTTCAAAACACCGCTTAATTTTTCAAAACGCCCTCCTGCGTCGTCCGCCTGATCCGCGGCTTTTTTCACCTCATTGCCGAATTCATCCGCCTGTTTTTCCGCTTCATTAAACTCTTTTCCCGCATTGTCCAGTGCTTTGTTGTTGGCCTCCATCTCGCGCTCCATTTTGTTCAGTTCAGCTTTGGCGTTGTTAAGCTGGATCTGCCAGGACTGAGTACGCCGGTCGGTTTCCCCGAAGGATGAGGCGGCATTGGCAAGCGCTTTCTCCAAGGTGGCAATCTTTTCTTTCTGCGTGTCGATCTCCTTATTCAGCACCCGGTTGCGCGCGGTGATAGCCTCTACAGACTGATCCTGCTTGTCAAACTGGGATGCGACAAGGTTCATTTCACTGCCCAGCACCTTGAAGCTCTGGTTGATTTCAGATAAAGCCTTCTTAAACCCCTTTTCGCCTTCAATGCCGATCTTCAGGCCAAAATCGTCTGCCACAAAACCGCCTCCTTCCTGTGAACTGTAAATTTAATCTTAAAAATACGAAAAGCTATTGTATTTTATCGCGATTTGGCATATACTAATGGTAGGAAAAGTAGGGTTTACCCTGCTTTTATATCCAATAAAGGAGGGTTCACTATGAGTGTTCCAATTGTTGATAATGCAAAGGTAATGTCCAAAGGCCAAATCACGCTTCCTAAAGATATACGCTCCAAGCTTCGCCTTTCCACAGGAGACCGTGTCACCCTCATTTGCGAGGAAGATCGGGTCATTCTTATGAATTCCGCTGTCTATGCCATGAAAATGCTGCAGAAGGAAATGGAGGGCGAAGCGGAAAAAGCCGGGATCCAGACCGATGACGACGTCATGGATCTGGTAAAGGACGTCCGCGCGGAGATTGAAGGACTATGAGAGTATTGATCGATACCAACATCCTCATCTCCGCATCCTTAAGCTGTGAAGGAACGCCTTATCAGGCTTATGTGAAAGCCGTTACACACCCCAACCATGGTATAGTCTGCGATCAAAACATTGACGAGCTTCGCCGGGTATACAACCGGAAATTCCCTCACAAAATCCAGGCGCTTGAACGCTTTTTGGCGCTTGCGCTTACCGTTCTTGAAGTTGTTCCGACTCCTGCCGTTGATATATCCGATGAAGCGCTTGTCAGGGACGTATCAGACAGGCCGATCCTCAGGGCCGCCATTACGGCCAAAGCCGACATACTTGTAACAGGTGACAAGGATTTTCTTGAATCCGGCATCACAAGCCTAAAGATCGTAACAGCGGCAGAGTTTCTGCAAATGGAATAACAGCAGCTTTTTAAAGCAGGGACTGGATTCCCTGCTTTTTTGATGCTTATATTCCATAAGGAATCACATCATCTATGCTCAGCTCCCGTTTCGGTTTGGAAATACCTAAGAACTGCTTGTGGCACTCCCATAAATCCAGCAGGTTCCCGATGGGCATGAGCCATACTTCCTCCTCCGAGCGATGAAGCTGGACAGTGCCGTAATATAAAAGCCGGGTAAACAATTCCTCATCGCTCACCCGGCCGGTGTGTTTTTTAAGTCATCCTCGCTTTGAATGTTTCTTTTGGTACCTTTGAACATCGCTTCCATTATTGCGTTCTTGTATGCCGCTTCCCAAAACTCATCTCTCAAACCCTCCAATCCTTGTCCAGCCGGAGCAGCAGATTTACCGTATTCCACACCTGCTGCCCTGCCTGCACGTTATCGGCAAAAAAACCGCCTGCGCTGCCGTCCCGGCTTTCATAAAAGTGGGACGACAGCATGATAACGGCCTGTTCGGTGGTGGGTGGCATGGGATTGTCGGCATAATACCCCTCCGACTTTTTCTGATAGCTCTCCGCATAGGCGACTGCGGCTTTGATGTATTCCTGCAAAAGCGCATCGTCTTCGCTGTGCTGCAGTATGAGGTTGGCTTTGACTTTCTCTATAAGCTCCATACCGCCGTCCCCCGTTTCTCATTAGGATGCCTTCTGCTGAAGAATTTTGACGGCCTCGGCCAGCACCAGCTTGCCGTCCACGCGCTGGGTAGCCATGAATCCTACCTGTCCGGTAGCGGCATACAGCTCGTTAAGCCGCTTGAAGACCCTGCCCTGGCGGTCTGCCACCCAATAGTAGCTGAAGTCACCAAACACAATGGTCTTAGCTCCGGCGGCAATAGCAGGCATGTAGGCCGAAGTCTTGACAGGGCGGTTGAGGATGATATCCGGCGTTCCGGCAGTAACGGAAGGCTGCCAGAGATACTGGCCGTTATTGTCCTTGAGCTTTCGTATGGCCTTGACTGTTGAGTCGTTCATGATAAATACCGCGTTCCTGCGGTAGGGAGACTTAAGGCTGTAAAACAAGTCCATTACCTCGTCGAGGGTAATGGCTGTCGCGCTTGCTGCAGTCACTCCTACCTCGCCGCCGCCCGTATCCGCTAAGATGCCGGTGGGTTTGCCGGAGCCGTCCCCGATAAAGAAAGCTTCCTCCTCTTTCGCACCGATACGGCGGGCAAACTCTTTGGCGATATACTGCTCCAGATTGAATACACTGTCGTTTAAGAGCTCCTCAGACACTTTGATCATTGTTGCCAACTTGTAGGCTCCTATGGATACCTGCGCAAAGGAGTTGTCGCTTTCCGGGATCTGGCCTTCCTCATCCACCCAGGATGCAGTGCCCTTGCTTGCCACCACCGGAATTTTCTTGTCGCCGCTGGAAGTTGTAATGACATTGGCAATCTGGCGGAAGATATTTTCCTCTTCCAGCGCTTCTACAAGAGTACGTTCAAACTCGTCGGGACAATGAAGTCATCTCAGGGTTTGGCTCGTCATGGAGCAGATAATATAACGGGTAGGTGAGCGCTTTTTCTTTGTCGCCGTCTTCCTTATAACGGTACACGTGAAGCGGAAGCCCTGCGATGGCCTCGGCCAGTATCCTTACACAGGCATACACTGCCGTTGTCTGCATGGCAGTCCGCTCGTTGACCGTCTTGCCGCTGCTGGTACCACCGAAGAAAAAGCTGTAGGCATTGCCGAACAGGCTGTTTTTCGGCTTGTCTCTTGCTTTGAACAGACGAGAGAATATTCTCATAGGCATCACTCTCCTTAAAATGGGCATGAAAAAAAGCACCGCCATAGCGATGCTCTTCGTTATTTTTGGATTACATCAATTTATATCAGTTTAGCGTAATCCCGCGCTCCGTAGAAGAAACGCAGAATACTTACTGTTTTATTGCTTTCATCCACTTTATAAACAAGGATGTAGTTTTTAATAACGGCCTTGCGATAACCCTCTTTTTCCAAACGGTTATCGTTACATTTGGAATACATCATCGGATTGCTTTTCAGATAGCCATAGCACTTGTCAACCTCGTCAAGAAAATCCGACGCAGCCGTTGGATTCGCCAATTGGACGGCAATGTACGATACAATACTGTCCAAATCCTGGTGAGCAAGTTCTGTAACAACCAGCTTATACATTGTACTTTTCTCTTATACTTTTCAGAGATTCATCTCCGTCAAGTATTTTCACCTCCGTCAATTGTTCCTCGGCAGCATTCAGTTTACGGTATACATCGGACATGAACATCTTTTCCTCATACATTTTCATACTCATGATGACCATATCCCCGTATCCGTTTTTCGTTACAAAAATAGGCTCATCTGATTCATGGCACATCTGAGAAATCTTACTTGTATTTTTTAACTCGCGAATTGGAATAATTTTAGGCATAATATTCGGCTCCTTTCTGTGGCTTTATTGTACCATAATTATGCCCCAATATCAATTATTTATTCGCTATAAATTTATATGAACAAAAGCCCTCGCTCATCATAAACTGAGCCGACATTCTCCCCGCCATGCCTTAAAGCGCGGTCAAGCGCCATAATGAGTGCGACCGCGCCGTCTATCCGCTCTGTGGACTTTTCCTTATCAGGCTTTATATTTCCGGCAGGATCGGTTTTGACAAAGATATTGTCCATCATCCAGCGAAGCACCAGATGACCGCCATGGGCTATGCGCTCCTCCAAAGTCAGCTTCATCAGTTCTTTAGTAGGTGGCGACATGTCTTTGAAACCCTGACCGAACGGGACAACAGTAAAGCCCAAAGCTTCAAGGTTCTGTGTCATTTGCACCGCTCCCTAGCGATCAAAGGCAATCTCCTTAATGTTATATTTCATACCAAGCTCCTCAATGAAACTCTCAATGAATCCGTAATGTACCACGTTGCCTTCGGTCGTGTATAATAAGCCCTGCCGCTCCCATATGTCATACGGCACATGTTCCCGCCGCACACGCTGGTCAATATTGTCCTCCGGAATCCAGAAAAACGGCAGGATCTGATATTTATCCGCTTCATCCAGCGGCGGGAACACCAGCACAAAAGCTGTGATGTCAGTGGTGGAGGAACAGTACCGTCTGAAGCTAACTTTTGTCCTTCGCCAAAAATTCTGAAACTACATTTTTCATAGCAGTGTATTGCTCTCAAATTGCTTTTTCGAACATTCAGGCTTACTTTTTCAAAAGCAATTCTCTGTTTTGAAATCCGGATTGCTTCTTCTATCGCTTTGCTTCCTATTCCCTTACCTCTGTACTGCTCTCCGGAAATGAAAATACCCAAGATCATAGTATCAGGTTGTGATCTGTCTTTTTCAAGCCAGACGGATCCAATATCACATGCTTCTTCTTCGATGATAAACCAGCATACTGTTGATGTATCATAATCTCCCACACTACTATTGTATGGACACAGTCTGCTTAAGTAGCCGGTTATTTCTTTATCATTTTGCCAAACTGCATATATGCTTTCATCGGATTTTGTGACATCTCTCAAAAGCATCATTAAATTCACCCCAAATAAAAGTGGTACATAGAAAAACTTTCCATGTGCCATCTATTATATATTACTAGATTACTGCTTTCCACATGAAATTATTTATAAGAATAACGGACATCCGGCTAAATATACTTTATGTTTTAAGTATATCCCCTTGCTACATATTAACTATAATTACATATTTCTTATAATAAGAAAAATTATTTCTTGGCAATCAAAACAGCTCCACTACCGGAAGGCTTAATATCCTCATGGAATACAGATACCTCAGAAAAACCAGCCTTTAAAAGCAGTTCCTTCTGCAGTTCAATAGTAAAAGGAATATCAATATAGAATATTTCTGTATATCCCGACTTTTATATCCTGCATGAAATGATGCATCGTGCAACTGGAAATAACATAGTCAAAGAACTCTTTAGGGTACTCCCAATCAATGTATGAACCACATATGGTCTTAATCTGCTGCGATTTCGACAGGTACTTGTTTTTCAATATCTCCAGCATTTTTTCTGATAAATCAATGCAAGTAACCCTGGCATTCGGTACACGTTCAAACAGATGCTCCAGTTCAATTCCGGTGCCACAGCCAAGGTCAAGTATATTGATTTCATTGCTGCTAACCGATATGGGTAAAACCGCACGCTTATAGTCTTCAATATCAGTAGCACTTCTAAGCATGTGCGAATCATAACCACCTGCACGAACATCGAAAAACCCGGCCATTTCTTCCACATTGCAATTAAAGTTCCACTCAGGGTCCGGAATATGCTCAATATGGTATAAACGGTAATATTCAAAATCTGCCATCTTACCGTTATAATGCAGCTTGCGTGTATCGCCATATATGAATCCCAATTTCTCAATCACTTTTCGCGATGCAGTGTTTTCAGGCTTAATAACAGCTGACAGCATATTCAGTCCTTTCTCCTCAAAAGCGTACCATATAAGTGCTTTTGCCGCTTCAGTGGCATAGCCGTAACCCTGGTATGGATCGGTAATTGCATAAAGAATTTCAATCTCATTATTTATCTCCGTTTTTGGAGCGTATCCTACCAGCCCAATGCATATATCATCTTCCTTGCGTTCAATGGCAAAAAACATGAATAGTTCAGATGCCAGGCACTTTTCATTAATCCAGTCAATCCACTTCGCTGCAGTTGCTTCATCTTCCAATATCATATCCGGCATCCAGTAAGCTACATTGGGCTGCTGGCTATTTATTGCTGCCACACCAGCATCTTTTTGTGTGAAAGGTCGAAGTGTCAATCTTTTGGTTTCAATTTTTGTTATCGACATATTTATAATACCTCCAATCTGTTCCTGTTTTCATAAATCCAATTCAGCATTCTGATATTTGTTTCAGCTAACTGTGGGTATCCATTTTCAACAAAATAGGCAATGAAGATGAACTGAATAGAATATAGCACATAAATGAGGGCTCTCTTTTCTTCATGACTCAGAATACAAACAGCATCATATCCTTCTATAATATTTTTAAATATTGATATCCAATGCTGACGTTTATCGGCATCTTCAAAACAGCCTGACAAAATTCCGGTAGACATATAGCATGGGTCAAAAATCCGGACATTCCACTGGCTCAGGTCAAAATCCACATATCCAGTAAACCTCCCATTCTCGAAAAGAAGATTTTCGCCATGGCTGTCCCTGTGAATGATCTGACGAGTGAGTTCTTTATAAATACCCTCAAACCCACTTTTATAATTGTTGATAAGTTCATCGCAAATCAAAACACCTCTTTTTTCTGCAAACTCTTTTGCAATAGGAATTGCCCAATTTGCCACATCTTCAAACAGATTATTCTCATGGAATGTAATAATGCTCCCGCACTTTACAAAAGCACGATGCAAATTTCCAATTATTTGTCCGAGATATGTGGCACGGTTCAGGTAATTTCCTTCAAAGTGATCTCTCAGGCCTTTTCCTGCAAGCCTTGGATATAAGCAGAAATACTCATTATCTATCATACAATAGTCTGTTTGTGCTTTTGTTTTAACAGGTACTGCTACAGGCACCCATTCACCAGCTAATGCCTTGGTAATTTCTATACCCTGTTTCATGTAATCCGGATTTACAAACCTTTTTAACACATATATTTCATTGACTATCCATGCATTAGGCTTTCCATTCTCATATTTTGTTACATCAACCTCTGATACCTTATAGGGTTTTGCAATATTCCAGTTCTCAAGTATCTCTTCCAACATATACATTGAATCATCCTCTTTTCTTTCCATAATTTTTATTTCTTCTTTCTGCTTCGAATACAAAATATCCATCAATTTCATGGATAATAACGCCGCCAAAAATTGATATAAACTTGTTTTTGTACCATTCTTTCCGTTTTGTCACCATGAGCATTTTTCCTCCGATTTTCTATATGAAGCAGCAGTGAACTGACAACCCTTTTAATTTCACCTGTTTCGTGAACATCACCACGTTCTTTGCCCAGTGTTTCAAATTCGTCAAAAAAGAGCACACATTTTCTGGTCTTCACATATTCAAAAAGCTTGGAAAGTCGGCTGGCTGTCTCTCCAAGATATGCTCCAACTATACCCTCATACCTAACAATAAGGAAGGGCAACATCAGCGATTCGGCAATTGCTTCAGCTAGAGAGGTTTTTCCGTTCCCTGGAGGCCCAAAATCAATAAAAGTTTGTTTCTCGGTTCTACACCATATGAACGCAATAAATTTGCACGTGTTTGCTCTTCAATTAAACCTTTACATAATTCAATCACATTTAAAGGCAAAACTAAGCGGTCTAGCCTTTTTCGAGGAGTTTTCTTCCAAAATAAAGACTGTTCATTCACCCCGTTTTTCATAATAACAGGCGAAGTACTTTCTTTTACTGTTGGGCAGCTAGACATTTTTAATAATTCTTCAATTTTATCTGCTAAAACACCATGTTATTTCGCTCGTTCTTCAGCGCAAATAGCTTCAGCTGCTTTTCTAAAATTTACATTATCACCAATAAGACCGTATGTTTACACCTCAAATTATAGCATATATTATAAAAAATATAACATATGCTATAATTAATTACAAGTTTTGTTTAAATATTAATACCTAATTAATAAATCCTCGCGACGCTTTCTATATGCCTTGAGTGCATGAAAAAGATAATTAGAAGGCCTAAATCAATTTATTTCATCCTGTATATATTGAGAAAGCCGCTACATATTCGACGGCTAAACATTAATCTTATTTCAGTCATCAGTCATTTAACGGCATATCATATTTTGTAAATTAATCTTTTTTCAGTCAAAGATCTTTTAAAACAAGTAAATCATAATAGTGCTTAAAAAAGCTAAAGAATTTATTATCTACGAAAAATCAAAAATTAAGGAACAAAATTCTCCCCTAATTATATTCCAGAAAAGGTAATAGCCATTCTAAATGGAATAACATTCAACAAAATCGAGAAAATGAACTAGGAACATGCCAGCTTCCTCAATAAACAAAGCACCTTCATATTTTCTTATATCCTGAAAAGCCTGGCTGTTCTCGATTTTCCCTTCTTCCTTAATACTGCAAATTACAAAGTTATGTTCATTCCCAGCTACCCATAAAAATATACTTTTTTCTTTAATCCAACTGGCTTGATTTTCATAAGAATTGGGCGGTGCAGAAAGCCGCCATTTTATGACCCCGTCAAGATCGACAAAAGCAATCTCCTCTTTGCTCACGAGTAAGATGCCATTTTCTCCTAGTACAAGGGAGGATATATTATGCTTTGTTTTAAGCTCCCATTCTTTCTGAAAGTCTGGTCCAAGGCAGCGAATGGTTTTATTACCTATTCTTAAAACCAATTTTTCGTTAGTTAGTTCTAAGGCTTCGTAAATTGCAGCCAGTAGTCTGATTTCCTCACTTATGGTTCCGTGCGAAATCTGGTACTGTTTTTTATCAGTTCGCTTGATTGTGTAATCTGCTAGATTCAGATCATTAAGCCCGGCTCCAAACTCCCCTTTCGCCAGTGATTCCTTAATTTGTTTTCCTTGATGCCATACACCTTTTTCATCTTTGGAGTATTCGTAATGCAAAGTACCGTTTTCTTGACTAAACATAAAAATGGCCCGATCATCAGTAATAAAGTCTATGGAAAAACCTATAGCCGGTATCTTCCTTTTAGCAATCTCTTTTCCTTTGGAATCTATCATTAATAAATAACCCGGGTCATAGGCCACATCACTACCATCCCCTTTACCTAAACCTATAAAGAGGGTTTCACCATCGGGAGCTAAGTATACACTAAAAGGGTAGGTTTTTACCTCTTTACTCCATTGCAAGTGCAGGTCAAAATCAAAGCACAGTATCTCGACTATATCCTGTAGTCTACCTGTTTTGGATTGAGAATCAATCCGTTTTAGTGTAATAAAATGCTTGTATTGTTTATCTATTAGCCTTATCCCATAACCCTTTGCATCTTCGTATTTCCACCTTAGTTTAAACGGCTTGTCCGCTTTAACTTCAGGTACTACTGAATTCAAATCATCCGTACCTTGGGCGGAATTTGTAACATGCTGAACCCTTTTGATTTGCCAGGATTGCCCCGCCGGTGCCAACCACAGGTAACCCATGGCTGAATTCTTACCATCATAAAAAATGTTGTGTCCTTCTATTTGGAATAGCTGCATTCCAGGGTGGCCTTCCATTCCTGCCACCAGCTCACCGGTGATTTTGTCCAACTCATATAACCTGTTGTCTTCACAAACAATCAGTTGTTTTTCTTGGCCAGGTATAGGCAAAACAGTACTGGCTTGTTTGGGAAGTTTGGCAGCATATGTAAATTCTCCCCTGTGATTGAGCCAGAAAGTCTGCCCGGATTCTAAAGATATTATAAGGTTTTCATCCAACCACTTAAGATAACGCCCACCCTCTTTAAAGGTAACGCTCCAGGCTAAAAATCCTTTCTTATCCCAGCCTGTTAACCGTCCTTCATTTTCTAGAATAAAAACCATATCGGTACTGGGGTCATGGGTAAAAGCTGTAAAGGGAGAGTTAAAAGTAAGCCTGGTAAAGCCGCTGATAAAATTCTGGGCCATCTTATTAGCGATCATTTCAATTGCTTCTTTTTCTGTTTTAGGTTTAGACGAGTATTTGGCCTGTCGTTTTCTCTCTTTCTCTTGTAGTTCAGTCTCTTTCAGTTCAGAAATAGCCACTCGCATAGCTAGAGAACCATCAGGATTTATACGGTATAGTCGATCCATACTGGAGACAAAAATATCGCTTGAATCACTGGAAACTTTAAGATGATAAGGCGTAACCTCTATAGTGCCGAACATGGTATCCATCTTTTCAGTAAAGCGAATACCCCACTGATGTTCCCCAGAAAAAGAAAAACAATACAGCTCCCCAGGCCCGTAATAGGTCTCCCGGGTACCGACAAGCCAGTAGTCTTTAGCCAGTGCCTGGCTGAATGGCTGCCACTGGAACTCATAGATCATCCCTTCCAACGAACGAAAGTTAATAAAACCGATGCGTTCTTTATCCCCTAAAATTGCCCCATTGGCATTCACCTCAAGCACGTTCATTCCTTCAAAAGGGGTGTCTTTTAAGAGAATCCTTTTTAGACTTGATTTGCTTACTATTTCTATACGGCTACTGTGTTCAGCCACCAGCGAGTTAGTCCCATAATAGTGAAGGCGTACTTTTTTTCCTGTCTGCCGAATAAAGCCTTCCAACTTTTCGTTCGTTTTGCTACTGGAAAAGAAACTGTCCCAGGTGTCTTCAATTTCACTCGCTAGCTGTACTTTTAAAACTTGTTTAAATAACGGCTTTGTAATGTTTTGATAGTAAGGTTTGCCCCCGAAACAGCTGGCAAATTAGTTTCCTGGAGCTTAGCCCCTAAAAATAGCTTTTTTATTCCGTCAAATAAACCCATCTGATTCCCCTCCCTCCTAAAAAATTAGATAAGTTCGTTGCCTTTTAACTGGGTTTATATAGGATTCATATGTGTAAAACCTATAGCCTTCAAATAATTTTCATACACACGAGCCTTTGCTTCCTTTACATCACAATTCCAGGCATTAGCTAGAAAATGAATCACATTAATTACATCAGCAGGAACGGCTGGTACTTTTCCGACACGAACAAAAGGACCGTCAGTCTCAGTAAGCACCAAATCAGGGTTCATATGCTTTATTAGGCTTTGACCTTTAGCCGATCTTACCATGGAAATATTGATTGATATATACATACCATAATCCATTGCTTTTTTGAGGTCTTTTACTGATCCGCTAAACCAGTGAAGAATAACTCGTCCCGGATAGTCAGGCCCAATCATGGCAATAACATCACTGGCTGCCTGGCGTGAATGAACCGTTAGGATTTTATTTCCTTCTGTTGCGCATTTCTTTAAAATCTCTTCGAAGACCTTTCGCTGGAGCTTAATTTCCTGTTCGTTGCCAGTAGTGTAATCTAGGCCTACTTCCCCAATAAAACGGGTTTCCTTCAATAGATTCTCCATGAGTGCAAGTTCCTGGCTCCGCGTTCCTACAAGTTGGGGATGTAAACCCAGAGCAGCGTGGATATATTTATAACAACCCACAAGGTTCTGAGTGGCTTTAAAAACAGAGGGCGTATTTGTAACAGCTATTACCTCAACCCCTGAAGCCTCAATTTCAGTTGCGATCTTTACTGGATTCTCAAACAGGTCCAAATGAAAATGACAGTCTACCAGCCGACTCGTATTCAGACTATTCATCCTTTGTTTCTCCCTAAAAATTTTGCTATTTCTTTCATACCGCGGCAATATACCTCGATATACTGGGATAATTCATCAGGGGGAATAGGCCCAGAACTGAGCACGTCAAAAACAGCCTTCTCCTCTCCCCGTTGACTAAACCTTTCTAGAGCAATTTCCATTGCCCGTAGATCTTTCCCTTTATCCGATCCTGAGAGTGGCGGAAGATTAAAAATATCATGGTCATATTCTGCATCATGCATGCCACTTTCAAAGACTGCTGCCTGGCGGATGATGCAGGGAAAACAATAACCGCAGTGACCGCCAGGCGGCAGGTATTCAAGGCGGCGATTATCCGGATGTGCGCAAGACATGATGAGAGGAAGGGTTCTTCTGAGCAGATCCTGATTCTTACTTTCCCTAATCATCTCACCTTTTGTCTTAAAACGGTAATTGAGATTAAGAGAATGAGTCAAATTTAGAGCCTGTAATACTTCCCTATATAAAGCAACGTAGTATGGATGGGTTGTACGGGTGCTGCAGCTGCCAAGCCGGGCTGGTGTCAGCGGAACATTAAGTGAGATAAGCCCGTTTTCAGCCACATATAGCGGAATACCTGTACCAAGAGCATCTGCCACTGCAATACCTAGTGCAAAAAACAGAAAAGATCTCGTGCGTGTAGTATCTTCGTTGTCTGGGTCCGAATCTATTCTGGGAACTTGCGGGGGAAGAACATAGAACTGGAGTGGCACTAACTGTTCACCATATTCGTCTTTTAAACACTTAAATAGGTCATTCTGGAATTTTGGCGTGCTGCCCCCTCCATGGTGTGACACAAGTGCTACCTTTTTACCTTCCGATAGCAGGTCAATAGCACCAATAAGGGAGTCGAGACCCCCGGAAAATAAAGATACTGCCTCAGGCAGATTTTCAGGCAGTTTTTTATAACCTTCCCGTTCTGCTGAAAACTCCCGGAAGTAAAATTGCCAGCGGTCCCCACTAAGAAAGGTCAATAATTCGGTAAGTAACGGCCCTGCCTGCTGCCAAACTGCTAACGAAGTGACAGGGAGATAGATATTAATATCCCTTGTCCACCCATCTGATGCATATCTGCGGGAGATTAATAGATCAGCAGAATAGACAGCAATTGCAGCACGCAAAAGATCGCAGGCAGTATTTCCTGGGACAGAACCAAGAACATCTGCGATTTTATTAAGAACACTTTCCCGAGCCAAAAACGGATCTTCCGGCCTGTCAAAGGAGACGCCTAATACTGGCCCACCTTGGCTTATAGGAGCAAAAATATCACTATTCCCAATTATGATAACTACATCCCAACTCATTGTTCCACCTCCAAAAAGCCATACGCCTCCTGAAAAACTGTATCAATGATATTACGCCCAGCAGGACCATTCCAGTCAATCGACACCGGGTCTTGTTCTCCGAGTTCAAGCCTTACACGTTCCCTGACATATACCCTGACATCACGTTCTAAACCTACTGCTTGTAATGGTGAAATTGCCTTATTTTTTAGTTGTTGTGGCCGCCCCCCCTGGGCAGCCTGCCAGCGAGCAAGTTGTTTAAAAGATTCCGGCCTGAATCGCTCAAGCAACATCAGTTTTACCAGGACGCGCTGCTCAAGGGTAATTCCACGCAGTCTAGCCATTTCTAAACGGAGAACAAATGTGTTTAGGAATCGCTTGCACTGACGTGGATTCCCATTGAGTCCCCTCGCTAAAAGCGGCGCAATCCGAGCAGAGATGGCCAGGCTCTCCTGTAATTCTTTAGATAGTTCCCCAATCACTCCCTGGGCTTCCTCAATGCCAAAGCTTAGTTCAAGGTCCGTGCCTATACACTCTAAAGCTTTGGTGCGTGTTTTCGTTATTAAGTCACTGTCTAAACCAGAGGCTTCGGTAAAAAGTAGTGAGATATAGGTTTCCATTTCTGCCCTGCCAAGAGGGGGTACCCTTACCGGATATTGAATTAGCTTTTCCAGGTAGTCCTTGCTTACCTCTGATTTGTTGCCCTGAAACTCTGGGAAACGCTGTTTTACAGCGTATTCTACCAGCCTCTCATCCGCTCCTATTATAAAGGCTGTCCGGGGTACAAAGAGAAAAAGCTTAATGGCTTCAAGAGTTTCTATAATTGTGTCAGGCAGGCACCTATCAAGATCATCAATGATAACTACTAGTTTTTCTATGTTACTCTCACTGAGTAAGAACTCAAAATCCTTCCGGAATTCACGTATGCCCCGCCTTAGATTGTGTGCCGTCTCGCTCTCAAACAGCTTGTTTAACTCTTCCTCTTTTACATCATTAATTTTCTCTGAGGCCTTTTCCAGAGCCTGTTTGGCATCAAGGCCTGCAATCAGCCCCACACCTGCTGGACCTCCGGTAAATAATGCTGTCCCATATTTAACACTGTGGCGCATCAGCGTACCTGCCACCCGGAACCAATTTACCCGGCGCAACAAATTCACCGCAAGAGTTTTTACCTTTTTACTTGGTGTTTGATGACTTAAAATCTCATCGATAATTGTACCCATAAGCGCGGACTTTGCGTCATCATATCCCTCAAAGAGCCAGCCATTAAAATCTAGCACTAATGTTCTTTCGTTTTTTTCAAGCTTTTGTCGAACCATTGAAATCAGGCTTGACTTGCCACTACCCCAGTCACCAAAAACGCCAATGGTAGCCGGAAGCAAATGATCTGCGGAAGCCAGATTTGCAACAACATCAGCAATGTAGGAAAAGCCAAGAAGGTCGATATTTGTTTCATGATCTGGCCATAAATTCATTTCTATCCCCCCGCAATAATTTAAAACTCTTTACTAAATTTGCGTATATATCCATTTATCTGGTGGTAACCTTTTAAACGACTTCTTATTTTTCATTACCGGAAGTGCTACGACAAGAAGCTTTCGTGGTCTTGTCATAGCTACATATGCTATACGAATTAACTCACTATCTAAAGGAGCTGTATCTATCATGGTAGGCGTTAACGTATTGCCTTTTATCCCTTCAATAATTAACATAATTGCATCATAGGTTTCTCCCTTTACTCCATGTACAGAAGATAAGGTAATATCATTTTCGTCCCTTTTTTCAATATAATTACGTAATGGTATTGACTGAAAACCTGGGTTTTTAGTATCCCGTAACTTAATTTTTATTTTATCTTGCAATGATATAGCTGGTATCAGAGAAATATCTTCCGCAGACTGAATTATATTAGTAATTATTGATAACATACTTTTAAGCCAGTCTGATAATTTGATGTTTGGATCAGGGAGTGAAACAAGTAGTTTTACTACATGTTTTCTCCAGTTTTCGTAAGGCATAATTTGTTCGATATATTGCCTAATCTCATGTTTGATATCACCTATGTCTCCAATTGTAAGGCTGTACAGTACTTTTTCACAAAGACTAAATGCTTTACGGCGTGAACCCATATACCATTCGTAAGATGCTTTAGCTAAAGATTCAACCTCTGGGCTCTTCCAAAGCCCATCAATATCAATACCTTTATGGATTTTACCTCTAGTCAAAACTGCAACTTTGCTTGGAGTCCAGTCAATTCCGTTTTCTTGGCAGAGTTCCTTAAATTTATTAATAATATGACTCTTATCAGTTTGATTGCTATAATTCAATAAAATCGGTTTCTGTTGATATTGGGCAAACTCTCCCTCAGCCTTGCTTGGTTCCCTTGAAGCCAATGAGTGTGAAAACAAATGTGTTGCATTACATATTAACTGTGAGCTCCTAAAATTGGAAGTCAGCCACATTGTTTTCCAGTTGTCATCCTCCACTTTGGCAATAAAAAATTCTGGAGTAGCATTACGCCATTCATATATTGACTGGTCTGGGTCTCCAACGAGAATAATAGTTTTTATGCCTGCATCAGTTAACAAATCAATAATTGCCATTTGTTCCTCTGATGTATCTTGCGCTTCATCAATCATTATAATAGGGAAGCGCCGTACAATAGCATCCACAATTTGAGGATATTTTTTAAGAAGTATATATGATAACGCAGTTGCTTCATTTTGTGTTACAAAGCCTTTTTTAATCATTGCCTGTTTAAACGCAACACATGGTTTTTTGGTCGTAATGGAGCAATCGACTTTTTTACCATTTCTCAACAACTTCCCATCTGAAGACCAATGAAATTCAAAAGGATTGGATATACAACCTCGAGCATGGCATTCCTTATTTTTGGTATAAAACCTTATCTCACCATAGTTTTCATGTAATATTACTGGTCTTCTCCTACTTCCTTCTTGCATCAGATACCCAAACCTTAATAGAATAAAGCTGTCAATAAAGCTATCTATTGTTCCAATAAAATGAGGGTATTCTATACGATACCCCTCTGGCATCAGTTCTTTAGTTTGTTTATCTATTTCTTGACTTGCAACATTAGTAAACGACAGTACAGCTACACCTCTATGTGCATACTCCCAATTCTCAACGTATTTTAGCAATTTCCTTGCAACGATAAATGTTTTGCCACTTCCGGGGCACGCACAAAGAACAATTTTACCCTCTGCTTCTAAAAAGGCTTCTTGCTCAGGTGTTAATTTCTTCATCAACGGAGTCCTCCTCTTCAGTAACAGCATAGATAGCCTTTTTAATGTACAATGGAACACAAAATTTCTTTTCTACTTCTATGTTTTCTGCTAGTTTTTCAACCTGGTCTCTTATAATTTTTGACAATGCTTGAGCAAAACTACCTTTGCTTTTATTTCTGGTTTGAATAAAGAGCCATATGCATGCAGCCCTTTCTTCATCGGTATTTAAGGATGCAACTCTTTCTGATAGTTTTGGTCCTACCTGTGGGTATGCTTCAATTATAGCGTTAAGAATAAACGGCACATTATTAGGTGATAGTGCCAGTTCGTACTCTAAAGTCTTTTTAGCGGTAAATGGCTGTATATGAGTAGCTTCACATACAGAACATATTTCTGTGCACCTTGATGATGGTTTTCCTATAGAAAGTTTTTTAATTACCTCGTCCAGCTTGTCCGTATCATAGTCGTAATCCTTAGATATATAAGTATCTTTATCCTCTTTATCAGTGCATCTATCGTCATCAGTTATCAGTGCCGTTTTCGCGAACGCACAAACTGAGGAATCCGACTTAGTGAATAGATGTGCAAATGGTTTAAAAGAAACGCCGTCAACATTTACTACCTCGACAGCATATTTATCTAATGGTCGTGATAAGAGTTTCGCCATCTCCGGTAATAGTAAGGCTTCACAAATTCCTTCAACGAATATAATGCCTTTTGCAAAAAACATTTGTGATTTAGTTACATCAAGGTAACGTTCAAGATACTCCTTTTCGTTGCCCCTTAAATTAGCTTCAGCTAATGGAGTGCATTGTATCCTATGGTCTTTTTCAAAAAGTAAATTGATTTTATCTATTCCAATACGTGAAACAAGAGTCGGCGAATGTGATGTGTAAAAAACTTGTATGCTGGGCGAAGGTTGCTGCTTATTTTCGAAAAAGCTATGTACTAACTCTTGTAACTGAGGATGAAGATGGGCTTCTGGTTCTTCTACTATAAGAAGATTATAAACTATATTGCCTTTTGAATATCCCATATCCCCTAAGACTGCCGACATAAACAAAATGTTGTTATACCCAAGTCCGTTTTGATATAATTCCAATGAGTGAGATGCTAAATTGGTAAGTGCTTCTTTAGTTTTTGTTTCAATAGGCTCATCTAGCCTCAAAAAACCCTGAATATCAAGGTAAACTCCTTCCACACATTGTTCAATTAATTTCTGATTCCCTTCTTTAGAGCATATCTCAATTATATTTGTGTATATATCATTGTCCTTATCAATAAAAAACCAGCGGGGTTTTAGCCATGTTCTTAAAGATGATGCAATAGATTCAAACCTTGGTTCAATTAAACCTATATCGATTCTTTGCTGCATAACTTCTTGTTCAATCATTGCAAGGTTAGTATTAATAATTTCTCGTGTTTTTGTTATAGCTGTCTTTTTTAGTAATTCTGCATTTGCTTTGATAAGTATATCGATAAGCTCTTGTCGTGCAATATCACTATCTGCCACTGTCCCAAGTAAGTTCGCAAGTTTGCTAGAACGTGAAGGCTTCAATTCACTTTCAGCATCCCTTAAGGCCCCTAAAAATACCACTTCAAGGGCATCAAAAGTTTCTACTGATAATGTGTTACCTTCAACAGGCCCACCCCAAGCCGTATAGCGAATCTTCTCTAAACCATTTTTTCCGGGCACAGTATAATACCGAACATGAAACTCACCCTTGGTTGGATTTTCCGGGTCCCATATTTCAAAAAGATCTTCTGACACTTCATCAAAATATACATCTATTTGTGCAGTCTTCGCAACTTCTCCCTTAGTATTAATATGGAAATCTGATTTATTAAAGTAAATGTCTTTTTTATAAGGGACACTGGAGAAAGCGATTCTAATAGCATCAATCAGGGCTGTTTTTCCGCTATTGTTTTCTCCAATAATAGCATTAACACCCTTTTTGAAAGTGGCAACAATTCCAATATCGTCAAATACTCTAAAATTTCTAATCGCAACTTTACTGATATACATTTATTTCCTCCTTGTACGGGCATCTGCAGGCTTGTCCGCCTCTTTTGGAATTGCCCATGCCCAGCCTAACCGAACCGCCCCAGCCACTCGTCCTTGCTCACATAGAAGCTGAACCCTGCGCTGGGATATTCCCCATTTTTCTGCTGCTTCTTTTGCCGTAATATAATCCATTCCTTATACCTCGCAGAAATATTTTCCAATAGTATTATATACGAAGAAACGAATGAAAACAATGAATTCTGTGAATTATTTCTGTGAAGAAACTATTCAAGCAAGTAACATGCGTGAATAAAACAGCCGCCGTTATGCTTTCCACAGTTTGGCGGTTGTCTCTTCTCGGTAATGTTATTTTGCCCCCAGCTCCTGCTCCATCTCCAAACCCGACTTGAATTTAATGATAATCTTGTCCTTCGACACGACCTTGATGCTATATACAAGCTGCCTGACAAGCTGGTTATCAAACTCCGATAATTTGCAGTCTGCGGCGTTCAGAAACTTCTTCATATCCTCGATTCTTCGTTGGAAGCTGTCTTGCCTGGCTTCCTGTTCAGTATATTGCGTTTTCTTCTTCTGGAGTTCTTTCAACTCGGAGGAGATTTTAGCATAGTGCTCGTCAAAGTCCGTATTATCTGCTCCACGTCTTGCATTTCCCTCTACGAAGCCTATCATCTCATTTTTTAATTCCGCGATCCGTTCCTCTATTCTTGCTATGTCCATCTGCTTGGCCCGGTTGCCCATCACCAGCTGAATATTTGACTGGAGCGTGTCCATAAAATCTCCCTTATCATGTATAAGTGAATTAAAAGCATCCATAATGGCTCTATGCAAAACATCTTCATCAATGGTTGGAGACTTTTGACAGTATTTCTTCCCATGCTCCAGCCTGTTAAAGCACCGCCAGACAATCCTTTTCTCGCTGTATGCTGTCCAGGATGCCCGTCTGTAGGGCTTGCCGCACTCCCCGCATATCAATAATTCGGTAAGAGCATATTTTGAGCTGTATTTTCCGCTGTCGGTTTTGACTCTTTTATCGGCAGACTTTCTGATGTTAGCCCGGCGTGCTTTTTCTTCCTGTATCCGATGAAACAAGTCTTTGGAAATGATGGCTTGATGGCTGTCCTCCACATAATACTGCGGAACAATTCCATTGTTTTTAACTCTTTTCTTAGTGAGATAATCCACAGTGTAGCTTTTTTGCAGCAGGGCATCTCCCATGTACTTCTCATTGGAGAGCATCCTGTTGATGGTGGTAGTAGACCATTCGTTTTTTCCGGTAACGGTTTTTATGCCGTTTTCTTCTAGGTACTTTTTGATTTGGGTAATGCTTTGACCCTCTAGGTACAGTCTGAAAATCAACTTCACAATTTCTGCTTCTTCGGGTACAATCATCAGCTCTCCGGCCTCATTCTTCGTGTAGCCCAAAAACCGGTTGTGGTTGACCATAACCTGTCCTTTCTCGAACCGGCGGACGACACCCCACCTTGTGTTTGTGCTTAAGGAACGGCTTTCTTCCTGGGCGGCTTTCTTCCTGGGCGAGGCTTCCGAGGATGGTGATGAGAAATTCTCCGGTGCTGTCCAGGGTGTTGACGTTTTCTTTCTCGAAGAACACGCCGATGTTTTTTTCTTTCAGTTTCCGTATGTATTGAATGCAGTCAAGGGTGTTTCTTGCAAAACGGCTGATGGATTTTGTCAGCACCAGATCGATCTTGCCTGCCATGCAGTCTTCAATCAATTTATTGAACCCTGTTCTGTTTTTTGTGCTGGTGCCGGATATCCCCTCATCGGCATAGATGCCTGCAAACTTCCAGCCTGGGTTTTTCATAATCTCCGCCGTGTAATAATCCACCTGTGCCTGGTAGCTGGACTGCTGTTCCTCCAGTTCCGTGCTGACCCGGCAGTAGGCAGCCACTCTCAATTTTTTTATCTTTGCTTTTTCCTTAAAATCATAAATCGGATTTGCAGGGATTACCGATACCGTTCTTTGTCCCATCGCCATGGGCCTTTCCTCCTTTTCTCCGTAGTGTATATGAAGTGCTCAGCACCACTCCGTTGATCAGTTCAAACCGGAGTTGCCCGGTGATTTCCACCGTAATGCTTTTGATGGTTGCTTTGAATAAAGCCTCATCAAATGCTTTAATGGGCTTGCAGCTCTCAATCGCCGTTTTCAATTTCCTGGTTTTGTATTCAAAATCATCCACCCGGGAGATTCGATATTGTTCTGCAGCTCTTTTGAATAGCATCTGTGCCATTTCCGATGGTTTCAAGCTGTTTTGATCAAATCCGTTGGATATTTGCAATTTTATTTTTCTTAATTCAACACTCTCTGTCACCGCACGAGCTGCCGGACGTTTTTCTATAATTTTAGGGTACTCCATCACCCGGTTGATAATCTGCATAAAAGCCATTTCAAGCTGCCTGTCGTCAACTACGCCGCTTTTGCAGCAGACCCTGTTGTCAACGATATACCGTTTGCATTTCCAGTTGCATTTTTTGTTTTTGTCATGGTGTTCAGTATACCTTTTGAAAACACTCCCGCATTCCCCGCATATCAACCTGCCGCTGAAGGGATAAGTGCTGGAAATGCTGTTGGCATAATAATTGACATTTCTGCCAAGCTGGGAGTTCTTTTCTTCCCTGAGCCTGTTGGCAACATTGAATACTTCCTCCGGGATAATGGCAGGATAGAAGTCGCTTCCGGTGTATTTACAGTTGCTTAAAATTTTTCCGATGGAGCCGTGATTCCGGGAGGGCTTTCCGTTGGCATTGGGAACCTTCATTTCAGTAAGAGCCTTTGCCATCCGGTTTAAAGATATGCCCGATATAAAATCATTGAACATTTTCCTGACCAGGTCCGCTTTTTCCGGTTCGATGACTACGGCTCCATCTATGATTTTATAGCCGAAGGGCATATGTCTTTGCGCCATTTAGTTCACTTCCTCTCCGATGATTTCTGGAAGCTCCAGTCCGTTGATCAGGCGGAAGGCGATTTCAAGCTTAGATTTTACGATGATCTTTTCTACCATCAGCGAAAATATGTTTTCATCAAAGCTCTCCATTAGCTCATCCTGCTTTTTGAGAAAAGCGATCAGTTCCTTCGTCTTGGCGGCCTCGTCATTAAATCCGTTATATTCGAACAGCTTGCTTCGCTGCTTTTTGGCTTCGTAGAGTTGCTTGGTGATCAGATTGCTTTGCTCTATAAAAAGAACAGAGTCAAGATATCCTTTCGACCTCAGTCTACTTAATACATGACTCTGTTCCGTAAGTTCCGTTATTTTTTTATTGATTTCCCTGACCTGGGATTCATACTCCCTGCCGCAGTGAAGCTTTTTCAAATCCTCGGCCAGGGGAGTCAATATTTTGTCATAATTGCTTTTCAGCTTGTTATATAGATTGATGAATGCAGCTTTGATGTGATTGTCCTTGATGGCCGTCATGCCGCATTCCGCCCAGTTCCTGATATGCTTGGTACAGCACCACTGCTCTGTCTCGTAAGGTTTGCCCTTGTATATGATTTGCCTTTTGAAAGTGCTTCCGCATCCACCGCATTGGATTTTGCTGCTGAACGGGTACTGTTGGTTATATTTTCGGGGGTCGGTATCCACCATGGCTTTTTCTGTTTTTCGCTGCTCCATGATTTCCCTGACTCGTTCAGCCTGCTCTTTTGCAATAATGGGTTCGTGGTCGTTGGCGATGTAGCAGCACTGTTTTTGTCCCCGGTTCCGCTTTCGCCGGAAGGGCAATGTGTCGGTGGTGAAGGTCTTCTGAAGGAGTATGTCGCCGTAGTATTTTTCATTGGTCAGGATTTCCTTCACCACATTTTCTCCCCAGGCTTCCGCCTCTTTTCTTGTTGGAACTCCTTCTTCCGTTAGCTCCTTTGCGATGATGTATGTTCCTTTCCCGTTCAGGTAATCGGTATAAATCCTTCGGACAACAACGGCTTCTTCTTCATTCGTGATGATTCTTCCGTCCTTGTCCTTCTTATAACCGTAGGGAATGGAGGAAGGCTTCCATTCGCCTTTCATGAACCTTTTTTGTATCGCTCACCGGTTGTTTTTTGATATGGATATGGATTCCTCCTGGGCAATGGAGCTTAAAACCGTCATCAGCAGCTCGCTTTCAGCGGACAGGGTGTTGATGTTTTCTTTTTCAAAATAAACGGCAATCCCAAGCATTTTCAGCTTTCTCACCGTCTCAATGCAGTCGGCGGTGTTTCTTGCAAACCTGGATATGGACTTGGTAATGACCATGTCCACCTTTTTGGCTTCACAGTCGGCAATGAGCCTTAGAAACTCATCCCGCTTGTCTTTGGCGGTGCCGCTGATGCCTTCGTCTGCATAAATTCCCGCAAAAGTCCAAGCATTGTTGCTTTCTATCAGCCGGGTGTAGTACTCCACCTGTGCTGAAAAGGATTGCAGCTGTCCGGTGTGATCCGAGCTGACCCGGCAGTATGCGCACACCCGCAGTTTTGGAGCTTCAACTTCCGCTTCCATGCAATTGATTGGCTTGATAACTCTTACTTTTGGCATACGCTTCCTCCTTTCGCTTTTCAGTACATGATGCTTTATCAGCAACACACAGTACCACACAACCCCGGCCATATCAAGTGTTTTTACACATATACCTCCGCCAGGGATGGAGCGAATGAATTCCGATTTAATCTGTCAATTTCTTTCAATTCATAAAGAGTAATAAGACCTCTTTCAAGCAGGCTATTCAGCAGCAAAAGCGCCACCTTATACTTCACCTCATTGGCTATTTGCATCTGTAACACGTTTTCCCCTCCTTATAATTCCAGCATGCTGATGATCTGCGAACAGGTCTCATCATGCATTTTCAGCCTGATCTCGCCCTCCATGGGGGAGTAGACCTTGATGCCCCGTTCGTTCAGTCCCCGTATGAAATCCAATGTTTTTACGGTATCCCTGCCCAGGCGGGAGAGATTGACGATCAGCAGCGCGTCCATCTTGCCTTCAGCCGCGGCCTCGATTACCTCGACAAGGCCGTTTCTCTCAAAGTTCAGGCCGCTGCCGGTGTCCTGGGAGACTCCGACCACTTCAAACCCCATCTGCTCGGCGTAGTCCGAGAGTTCCTTCTGCTGCCCTTTAAGGCGGCCATGCTCGTCCTCCGGGGCGTCGATGCGGCAGTAAAGCCATGCTCTTTTGCTTTGATTCATGATTTTCATCCCTCCTGTTATTTGAATTGATGTTTGATGCCAAAAGGATGCGGCAGGGCTTTGACGGCTCTGCCGCATAGTTTTTGGTATCAAAAGAAGGCGGTTGCGCCTGTTCTTCATTTTCGTTCCGGCGCTTAATTCGGCACTGCTCCCCAAGCGCCAATGGCAGCAGCGCAAACTATCCGTGGTCAACGGATATCACAGGAATTCCACCTCCCCGAGAGCCTCCGGGCCGCACTCTGGGACCTAACCTCAACTATGCGGGAGTATCATTATAGGCCGTTCAGGTCATTGCGATACAGTCCACCACAGACTGTTTTATGGCCAGGCATTTCTCGCTCGTCGCCTTTGATGCCATCGTTTTTACGGGTCGCCTTGACCGATCCGCAGGCGGTCTTCGCGTGTTTACCAATTCCGAATACCTGTATTTTTACAATGTACTGCTTGTAAAGAATATTGAAATACAAGTCCCCATAATCAGGATAATTCTTTATTTTTAACAATGCCTTGTCCACAATTTCAATAAGCCACTTGCTTTTCAATAATGAGCACAGCTTTTCTTCAAGGTCTTTCTTATTGATATTTGGGTCATAGTCATCCAGGTAATCCAAGGCTTCAGCCAGACGATTGCTTCCCATGGCATAATACTCTGCTTCAATCTCGCATACCCTGTCTTCAATACACCAAACCACATCCCTGTATATTTTCAGTAACAATTTTGTTTTATGATATACCCGTTCTTCATCAATGTGCATGGAAGCTAATCCTCTTTTCAACACAGCTAACGCCATTTTTTCAGTACTCATCTGTTTTTCACCTTCTTTTCAAAATCATTGACATATTTTTTGTTCTCTTGTATTATAATATGTGAACAATATTTTTGTCAATAAATTTGTCAAACATTTGTTCTCTTAATGCATAATGAGTGAACAATTTGGGCATAATATTACCGGAGGTGTCTTTTCAAATGCAGTTTGGCGAAAAAATCAGGTTATTACGCAAAAGGGCAGGCATTTCTCAGAAAGATTTTGCAGAGCAGCTTGGGATTACAAGGCGGGCTTTGGTCTATTATGAAAACGGAGAGCGTTTTCCACGGGAGGCAGGACTTATTGATAAAATCGCCGATTTCTTTAACGTATCTTCAGATTTTCTGACAGACGATAGCGAAAGCATCGCAATGACAAAGGAAGAAATATTTTTAGAGGAAGCAAAAGCAGAAGATAAGTTCAGAGGAAAAAGCGAAGCAAAAAAGTTCATCGAAACTACAAAATGTTTATTTGCCGGTGGAGAATTATCAGATGAAGATAAAGATGCGCTTTTTGAGGTATTAACCGAAATATACTTTGACTCAAAGAAAAAAGCCAAAAAGTATGGTGTCCGTAAAAGTAAAGGAAACAAAAATCCACCAACTGATTAGCTGCGGGGTGAAAAGTATGGAATTTATTTTAAGAGAAGCCGAGAGGTTGATCCAAACGCATAAAACCCGAAACCCCTTTGAGATTGCCGATTGTCTTAATATTAATGTTCTCTACAGGCCACTCGGCAAGCTTAAAGGGAAGGGATTTACATATGCACAAGGCGGAGCCGATATATCTGCATTAACAATGAATTGGACAGTCCTGCCAAACGATTAGTATGTGCTCACGAAATTGGCCATGACCGCTTCCACAGGCACTTGGCCATAATGAATCCCCAGGCCCAGGAGCTTATCAGCTATGATATGTCATCAAAACCGGAAAGGGAAGCAAACATTTTCGCCGCTGAAGTCCTTTTGCCTGATGTTGATGTTATTAAACTGATAAATGACGCGGAAATGAATTTTTTCAGAGCCGCAAGGGAACTTTATATCCCACCGGAACTAATGGATTTCAAATTTCAGATATTAAAAAACAAAGGTTACAGGCTTGAAGCTCCATTAAATGCGACAGGAGATTTCCTGAAAAAATAGCCCCCTGAAACATTCACATGTTTTAAAGATGTAAGGGGTATTTTTGTTTTGTTTATTCTATCGCCAACTGCCTAATATCGAGCTGATGCAAAATAATCAGCGTGATGCTCTCTCCATTCCTCTGCTGTTCGAAAACTCTTTTTCTGCCAAAGCTTTCGATATGTTCTTTCCTGCAGCATACTACGGGCTTTATTTCAGGCACATCGAAAAATGACAACTGTTCACTGTATTCAATATATACATCTGGATACAACCATAAATGCCCGACCTCATGAAGCCCGGTAAACAGAATTGATATGAATGGCCGGATCCTAATTTGTTCGATATGCTCAAATCATGAGTTTTCAGAAGGAGCCTTATTTTGTAAAATATGCGGCACTCCACTATATAATAAATGCCTTAATGAGACCGGATTTTCCCGCAAGCAGCATTTATTAGATACTACATCAAGATTTTGCTCCCGATGCGGAAGCCTCTCACTGTTTAATACAAGGGTGTTATTAAACCCTGGTACAGTGTAAAAAACCAGCTGCAAAACGGCAATACGCATGCAGTTCCTGATTTCCTTCCCGGTTTTGAACCTTATGAACATTGGAATTATCATATAGAGTGGAGGATAATCCTGAACTTTATATTGCTCTTATGAATACTACTGCTTATATTTCAGACACAGCTCTCGTAATATGCTGCAATGATGTTTATAGCGTAGCTACTCTGAATAAAGAATATATCCGTACACACCTTGCCTATCTGCTTAACAAGTATTGCTGTCTGAACGGTTGCAAAATAACGGTGGTGCTTATTAGACAAATATATAATAAAAACAGCCAAAGTACACTTTTGTAAGAGGAGGTCGACGAGCAGAGATATACAGATGGTTTTGAATTTGATGAGAATTATCGTGTAAAAATCTGTCCTCGGTGTGAAAATAAGGAATTCAGTCACGATGCCATTTATTGCCGCATTTGTAGTGCAATGTTGTTTAACCGCTGTAAAGGGGAATGGAATGACTATAACCAAGAATGGTGCCGGGAATATGAAAATCCAGGTAACGCACGTTTTTTGTGAAAAATGTGGAAAACCTACATATTTCAGTATTGAAAAGTTTCCGTTGGATTGGAAAGAAGTAAAAGCCAAACTTGAAGAAGACTTTTATCCAAACTTTAACAGCCGGTTAGCCACGTAGTATCGCTGAACATGCTCTCAATTGATAATGTGTTTGTTTCCTAGACAAATTAAAAAAGCACCATGGGAATCCCCCTGGTGCCACTTATTATAAATCTCTTTTTATATCTTACTGAATGCATCCTTACCCAACCCACATACTGGACAGAACCGGTCCGCAAGTAAATCAGCAAAAGAAGCTTAGATACTGCTTTTCCATAAACCATGGAGATTACAGTAGGCATATACCTCAGCATTTGGTTTATCGCAAAAGATTGCTTTTGGCTCATCCGCAGGAGAGAGGGAAATTCTCTCGGTACCGCCCTCGGAAACCACTGCAATCCACTCTATGTAATGCTTTTCTGTCATCGGGTGGGCTGTAGAACCTACCTCGACATATATTTTACCCTCTTTCCTGGAAGCGACAGGTACATGTTTTTCCTTTGCGGCATCAATAGTATTGGCTTCCAGTTTGACCATAGGTTTGCCGCAGCAGACCAGTTCTCCCCCTCCATTCTTAATGAGACCTATAATATTGCCACATATTTCACAACGATAGAATGCTACTTTAGCTTTCATTTTTAACCCACCTCTTTAAATTTAATTACTTGTATTTTGTGCGATACTTTCCGAGATTTTCGCAGACGCTTCTGTTAATTGTTTGGCATCCGGTATGTACTGTATACGTATCTGCTCCATAAGATCAAATCCACAGCTTTTTAATATCTCCTCGATCTGCTCCACACTTTGTCCACCCCAACCATAGGAACCAAAAGCTAATCCTATACGTTTTTTGGGAGCCAGACCTTTTAAGTAATATAAAAATGCAGCTACCGTAGGTAACATATTATTATTGAGAGTAGGTGAACCCACGCAGATATATTTCGCGGTAAGGATGTGTGTCATCACGTCGGAAATATCATTAACTTTAAGATTAAGCATTCTGGTAGATACATCCTTATTCTCAAAGGCCTCCTGAATAGCATAAGCAATCTTCTCTGTCGAACCCCACATTGAATCATAGACTATCACCGCTTTGTTCTCAATGGCATTAGCAGACCATTTCCGGTACTCCCGGGCAATATCCTTAATATGGGAGCGCCAGATTATCCCGTGACTAGGTGCTATGATACCGATATCCAAATCAGATGTAGCTTCCAGTGCTTTTTGAACATTACTGCCATAAGGGAAAACAATATTGGCATAGTATTTAGCGGCCTCTTCCAGTATGATATCCAAAGGAATCTGGTCGTCAAAGCGTTCTGATGTTGCAATATGCTGACCAAAAGCATCGTTGGAAAACAGTATCTTATCCTCCGGCAAATAACTTATCATGTTATCGGGCCAGTGCACCATAGGAGTATGGATAAAGGTTAAACTCCTTTTTCCCAGACTTAAAGTTTCTCCAGATTTCATGATGTTAAAATCCCAATTTCCCTTGTAATGGGCTTTAAGACCTTTTTCTCCATTCACTGAGGTGAAAACTTTAGCTTTTGGTACCAAAGCCATTAGTCGGGGGAGTCCACCGGAATGATCCATTTCCACGTGATTAGATATCACATAATCAATTTTTGCGGGATCAATTAGAGAAGAGATCCGCGCCACCATTTCATCAAATAAGTAATGTTTTACTGTATCTACAAGGGTTATTTTTTCGTCGATGATAAGATAGGCATTATAAGTAGTTCCTCTGGGAGTTGAGTAACCGTGAAAACTGCGGATATCCCAATCTATTGCCCCAACCCAATAAATGTTTTCTTTAATTTGTACAGGTTTCATTTAGCACCTCAATTAAAATTTTATTTTACAGCCACAAATTGATCTTTCGTCACGCCGCACACAGGGCACACCCAATCAGCCGGGATATCCTCAAAAGCTGTTCCGGGGGCAATACCGGAATTCGGATCACCAAGATCTGGGTCATAAACGTATCCACACACCGCACACTGATATTTTTTCATCTTATTATCCACCTTTCCTTTTAAAATACTTATTTTTTCTTTTACTTGAATTGGCGCTGTTGGAGGTACCGTCCCTCTTTTTACCTGTTGGTAATATGCATAGGTAAGTACCTCATCGTTACTAAATACCTCAGCGTTTATAACTTTCCCTATGAAGATGGTATGTGTCTCCACTTCAATACTGTCAATTACCACAACCTCTAAAGAACTAACAGTTCGTTCCAATAGAACAGGCGTGCCGTTTAAGCCCAATTTGAAAGAAACATTTTTGTACTTGTCAATTTCCCGGCCTGATCTAAAACCAAAGTGACCGATAAAATCTAAAGGCGTTTCTTTGGCTAAAACGGATACCGAAAAAACTTTACTGTCTTTAATAAATTCGTTGGTAAGATTTTTTCTGTTAATGCTTATTGCCACTGTGGCGGGATTTGAAGAAATTTGAAATACTGTATTGGCTATCTGTCCATTTAGTCTCCCTTCCCTGGTGGAACCAATAACATAAAGGCCGTAGCTTAACTTATGAAAAGCTTTGGTATCGACTTGTTTCGACCTCCTTTTCAATAAATTATTTTATATTTATAAAAAAACTGCGGTTGTCAGAACTTTCAACGAGTCTTTATACTCTGCCAGTAATATGTGCCCTTATAGGGCTGCTACCAGCAGCACCGCAAAATGCACGTTGGTTTAGCCAACCGCAATTGTCACTCTGGCGACCCTTAAAAGGGTCCTCGTGTTCTCTTACACTTGTCTTGTCGATCATTAAATCGTCATTTTCCTGATCCCTTATGTATTTTTGTATAATAGCCTTATTTAGTCCTACAATACTTACATAGTAACCTTCAGCCGAAAAATGACGATCTTCGTACTTATACCTCAAATTTGCATGTTTAATAAACAGTTGTGCTGCTGATTCTTTTCTATTTCTTGAGTCTATTTTACTTCTGCTTTCCATAAACCATGAAGGTTGCAGTAAGCGTATACCTCCGCATTTTTCTTATTACAGAATACGGCTTTAGGATCGTCAACTGGAGACAGTGAAATCCTTTCAGTCCCATCGTTACTAACTACAGCAATCCATTCTATATAGTGCTCTTCTGTCATGGGATGGAGGACTGACCCGACCTGGACGGTTATCTTCCCATTATCCCTTGTTGCAACAGGAATATGCTTTTCAAAGGACGCTTCCGTAGTGTTTGCCTTCAGCTCTGTCATTGGTTTGCCACAACAAACAAGCTGACCGCCTCCACGTTTTATCAAACCTACCAAGTTCCCACACAATTCGCATTTGTAAAAAGATACAGGTGCTTTCATCTTGATATCCCCCTTCTTTTATAAATAGGATCATTGCCTTTTACTTTTAATAAGTATTAGTAAGTAAGTATTAGTAAGCTTCTGCAAACAGTTCAAAATATGCTTGTGGATGAACACATGCCGGACATTTCTCGGGTGCTTCCGTTCCTTCATGTACATAGCCGCAGTTTCCACATTTCCACAAAACCTTTTCATCCTTTTTGAAAACCTTGCCATTTTCGATATTTGTAGCAAGCTTATTGAACCTTGTTTCATGCCTTTTTTCAGCTGAAGCGATCATTTTAAAGGCTGCTGCAATTTCAGGGAAGCCTTCTTCCTCTGCTGCCTTTGCAAATGCCGGGTAAAGGTCTGCCCACTCCTCGTTTTCACCACTTGCCGCTGCCTTCAGGTTATCAAGGGTGGCTCCTTGCGCAACAGGGTAAGCAGCATTAATTTCTATTGTTGTCGGCAGTTCCCCTTGAAATGCTTCAAGCAGGAATATATAAAACCTTTTCGCATGCTCTTTTTCATTGTCAGCTGTTTCAATAAAGATATTCTTGATCTGCTTGTAGCCTTCCTTGTCGGCTACCGATGCATAATAAGTGTAGCGGTTGCGTGCCTGAGACTCCCCGGCAAACGCCTTTAAAAGATTTTCAGCAGTTTTAGTTCCTTTTAAGTTCTTCATGAATTACCTCCCTGTCTTTTTTTTACATTTTTCTTTTATTTGCCAAGAATATTATACCATTTCATGTGTTATTCTGTCATTATTTTTAAGATTCCAAATTGCTGGTTTATATTTCTTAAAGAAAGTGATCTATTTGTTACAAAACTGCATCAGGATCCTTTATATTAATGTTTGGAGTGCGCTTTAAGTCTACAGGAAGAGCACAACGACCTAACTGTTTAACTATTCTAAAATTGCCCTTATATCTCTCCAGTTCTTATCCAATAGTGCAAGGTACTTTTGGTAAAACATATCACTATGCTGTTTTTCCCATCCGGCCAGCTCGGAAAGCAGTTTTTTAATTTCAGGTGTCTCCACAGCTGCTGCTGCTTTACTATAGAAATGCGCAAAATCAGTTTCAATCAAATAAGCCATTCGAATTACAGAAATATCTAACACATCCGCATTTAATTCAGGCAATAAATCAGAGTTGTCAGCCAATATGTGAGGATCTTTCTCTTTGAAATTCTCATCCACCACCCATGAAATTTCAATTAGCGGTTCGGAAGACCCAAGTTCATCATATTTTTCTTTTAGAACATTGAAATGCTGTTTTTCAATCTCGACAAGCTCTTCAAAAAGCTTTCTTATTTCTTCTGAAACGGCTTTATCCATATAAAAATCGTAAAAGTCTCCTGTATTTTTTTCCATTCTCATGGCAAATTTCAAAATATGCTTGATTTTATCCATACTATCACTCCTTGTTTTCGTCATTTGATTAATAAATACCCTCCCGGGTCAAATCATAATCAGTTTTTATTTATTGCAATTAGGATTTAATCTGATATTATATAAAATCTTCAATATAACTCCTGAACTTTTTCATGTTGGTATTTCTTGCTTAATACTAATATTCAAACTTCTGTTTTCATAAATCAAAACATAAATATAGCTTGCCAAAAGCATTATGTTCAACACTGAAACAATAATCCCTATCATCCATAAAACAGTTTTGTCCGCCAATGAATTCTTATATTGCCTCATTACCTTAAACATCCCGGCAATTATGCTGCCTCCAGCCATACCTGCAGTTGTAGTGGAAGATATTCCTGAGAACAAGAGAGCAATGCCAAAAACAATAGCTGCATTCTTCCCCAGTATAGGTTCAAGAAGGTGCTGTGCCTGTCCCAATTCGCCTACCTGTATATGTTTCATGAAAAACGTGGCTGCTGCTAGCGTAAATTTCCTGAGATTATCTATATAAATGCCCCTCAAACTGATAGAAATAAGGTATTTGAGGGGAATTGGTGTTGTATAGTACAAATCAAATTATCTCCTGCAACTTATCCCAAATAGACTTTTGGTATTCTGTCATTTCTTCAAGAACTTTTTTAACCTCTATCAAAAACAATGAAGCTTTCCGTAAACCTGCCTATGAAACAGAGAATCAATATGGTTGTTGAACTTGAATCTATGTCTCCTGAACAATCCATAAAGTACATAAATCATCAACTGGATTATGCCAAATCAAAAACATCTGTTTTTGATGATAAATACTATCCATTAATACATTCGATAAGCTTTGGAATACCAAGACGTATAAACCAGTTATGCTATAGGGTTATAATAGGAGCATATATTGATAAGATGCCTATTATTACAGCAGACTATATTAAAAACATAGTTGAAAGCAGAGGCTTTTTTAACTTTTTGTATATGATACCATATTAGATCTTATTAATTTGAACTGAGGTCTGGCTCTGTGTCGATAAAGTGCTCTGCAGGAATGCAACACCTAACTCCACAACCAGGCTAAAGGATTTCATCCTTTCAGGATATAGTAGAAAATTCTATATTAATTTCTATAGACCAGTAAAGTAGCATATGTTTATTTTCTGTCCTTATTATTTACATTATAAAATTTGTACAATTTGTTCCTGAAGTTTACTTTGTCCAAACCACTGTAAATTAGCTTGTCTCATAACACTAATTCCTCAATGGACCGTTTTAACTTTTCGTATTCCTTATCACCCGGCTTCAAATCTTTCCTTGGGTTGTATTTTGCAGGCTTTAGTTTGTCTATGGCAACCTTTTGAATCTCCAACGTTTCCACCCTCCCGTCGTAATGCTTTAAAAATGCCTGAAAACAAGCACTTTTTTGCGGTTTTTTAAACAAGCCCGTTTTCCTGTATTCTGCTTCCTGTGCGGATTCCGGCATTTTGCGCCCGTTTTAATCCCCACCCTTGAATTTTGCGGTTTTTCACGCGTGACCAGCCACCCGCTCTCGGTGCGTAGCCTGTGAGGATTTCACCCCCCCTTGCCGCCTATACCATGCCTCTATCCTTCAAGCCCTTGACATCATCGTGATACCTGCACAAGCTCTACAGGTTGTTTATATCCAAGGCAGCGCCGCCTTCCTTGATAGGTACAATATGGTCTACAACCGTTGCCGGTGTTACCTTGCCTTCTCTTTCGCAGTGCTCGCACAGGGGGTTTATGGCAAGCTTCTGTTTTCGAAGCCGCTGCCATTCGTGTGAGTTATAGAACCGCTTGCTAAACTCGTCCCTTCTGAAACGGTTATATTTTTTATATTCCTCCCTACTGTGCCGGTCACAATACTGTTCATCGGTCAACGCAGGACAACCAGGATAACCGCAAGGTTTTTCAGGCTTTCTTGGCATCAGGCTTCACCAGCTTATCCTTTTCTTTGAAACAAAAGGGAAACATGAACAACACCTTGCGGCGTGTCAGCCATGTTCCCCAGATACAGCCTTTGCACTTGCACATAAAATACCTCTATTTATGAAGTCTTTATTAGTCTGATAAAATATGCACTATATATAAAGCTAACTGCGAAGTTGAAAACAACTGTTATAGTAATATTACAGGGTACTAAAAAAAGACTTTACCCCAAAATTTAACGAAGGAATGCATATTAGAAGGAGATTGATAAAATAATAACGAATTTTC
>JABUEW010000023.1 GCA_013314855.1 Bacillota bacterium
ATTTTGAAGGAACATATTTATAAGTTATACCTTCAAATTCAAAATCAGAAAATCTTTTCGAAGAGGATACATATATTTCGTAAAACACCTGATTGGATATTCCCATATATTCGAAAGCAGAATGATGCGATATATAAGCAGTTTCATTTATTGCACAGGCAATATGATACTTTGTAGCTATAACCTGTCCGTCAGCTATGTTAATGCAAGTATAAAGGTTGTTTCTGATTTTTTTTACAAACCCCTTTTTAGAAAGTCTTAACACAAGAGAAGAAGCAGTTTTTTTATTGCCTACAAGATTGCATACATCGTTCAAAGTAAAAGTAGTCATTTTTGAAAGCTCTGCATATCCGACCATGTAATCACCTCTTTAAACCAAGCGATATTTTCTTTGATTATAAAGATTTTCAGCCAAATTTTAAATAATTATATTATTTCTTTAAATATATCACGTTATTCTTTATTTGCAAAGGTATTTTTGAAAAAATTAAAGTGGAAGTAGTAAATAAAACTTGCAGGCTTATTCGCGCTCCCGCGGCTGCCGTATCTTTAAGGTGATTTTCAGATAGTCGTTATAATCCTTTCCTCTCTTCGGCGGTTCGTCGGAAACGGCATAGATGGACGGAAGGATAGTCTTGATAGTTTTTGCCGCCAGCCGTCCAGCCATGTCGTTGTCTGTCCAGGTGTAAAGCGATTTCCTTAATTTGCGGGAAGTCTTTTAAGTATTGCATGAGTGCAGCGGGTGGGGTGCTTTCCGCAAACCCCATCCTCGCCGGAAGGCAGCCGGTCTGTCATAATAGACTGGAAAGCAAAAGGATGTATGTCTATTGGATGTCAAGGGTCAAGATGAACTCGCTTACGCTCACCCTTGAGATCCTCCAATAGAGTGCATAGATGATGGCAAATGAAGTATCTATGGAGCGTATCAGAGATTGGGTTGGTCATAGCGACATCCGGACAACGGTTAACATCTATGGGCATCTGGAATACCAATCAAAGAAAAAGACAGCAAAGATTATCGAAAAGTCTTTGCCTTTTAAAAAGGTAGGAGCCGCTAATGTTTAGTATTAACAGCTCCATGATGGCGGAGGGTTAGGGATTTGAACCCTAGATACCTTGCGGTACACTGGTTTTCGAGACCAGCTCCTTCAGCCTCTCGGACAACCCTCCAAGTTAAATTATCTAAGTGACCCGGATAGAACTCGGATAGAACAGCTCAAAAATTCATTTCTATTCGAACTCCAAGGTCAGTAGAAACTGCATAAAATCAAGGTTTTCGGCTGCAAGACTTCCCCATTGCCCAACACATTTCGAGTCGTGCGCCTTAGACCAGCTCAGCCATCTCTCCGCGTAAATGCATAATCCTATATTAGTATTAATTACAGAAGAAAACAATGAACCTTACTGCACTATTTTAACACATGGAAGAGATACAAATCAACAGGTAACTTTGGCTTTTTCCCTCAATTCTTTGAAAAAATTCTTAAGTATTGAGGAACACTCTTCTTCCATAATACCATATACAACATTTACCTTATGGTTAAATTTTTCTATGCCCAGTATGTCAATTACAGAACCAACAGCACCTGCTTTTGGGTCTGCGGTTCCAATATATACTGTCCTTATCCTAGCCTGTATAAGCGCTCCTGCACACATGACGCATGGTTCAAGGGTTACATACATGTCACAATCATTAAGCCTCCACAAACCAAGTTTTTTACATGCTTTTTTTATAGCGCTTATTTCAGCATGGAGGGTTGCATCATTTTTCAACTCCCTTTCATTGTGGGCCCTGGCTATTATATTATTATCTTTAACAATTATTGCACCAATAGGAACTTCTTCCTTTTTATATGCTTTTAAAGCTTCTTTGTAAGCTTCATTCATAAACCGTTCATGGTATTTATGGTCATGTATTTTATTATAAGCCAAACTTTATCCTCATCCTCCTGTTTCATCATCTCGCGTATTAATCAATTTAAAGATTGTCTTAAAAAGATTATACCTTTTAGAAGCAGATTCAGGCAATAGTTAACTGACCTCAAGATTAATTTTAAAACGGTTTATCCATATTGTCAAAACTTTTTAAATCTAAATTTCTTATTCGAATTTTTGCATTGAAAACTGTTTTCAAATATTAAAAAAATACCCCCAACTTTTTGCAGGGGTGTTTATCATATTTTGTGTTATCTTGTTTTGTTAACTTAGTTTATTTCATTTTCGTGCTATTTGCTATTTCTATTTCTATTTATATTGCTTTTACTTGTCTTTAGAGCCTCTCTATATACATAGTTACAATATGAGGCTTTTTGAGTATTTTGAGAATTTTTATATTCCTCCTTATTTAAATTTTCCGCAGATTTTTGAGGAATATTTTCTGTTTCAAAATCATACATGCGGATTTTTCTTTGGTTGATCGAAAAAGGGTTAGGATGTTTTTTTGTGAGTTCAAGTAGTTCTCTGTAATTCATATTAAAACCTCCTTTATACTTGTATATTTGTAAATTTGAAGTGCAAGTATGCACTTAAATTCATCATAACTTAGTGTCATTCCGGAATTTTTTAGTCTTCCAACTTATTACGCAGCTTAATTATGTTCTAATATATTATATTAAACGAGTTAAAAATTGTTGAATTTATGTAAACAAAAGAGGTATTAAAACTGAATTGAAATAAATATAACAATAAATATAACAACATAGCATAAAATCTTTATTTTCTTATCATCATAGTTTATAATTATGTTTAACATTAACTTACCGGATTTTTAAAGAATGGGGGGGCATAATATACATGGATAATAATTTCCTTTACATTGGTGATAGGGTAGAAATATTTGTAGATACTTGGCTTATAGATAAAATGGATAATGTTTGTCTTAAACTGCATCGACCCGAAAAAAGAGAGATAGTCTTAAGAATGGATAAAAGTTGGGAAGGAAGATGCAGCGGAATATATGTTACAGTATTCAAAGATGAGGATAAAATAAAGATGTACTATAGAGGATTAACTCTCTCCGATATATCGCAAGAACAGGTAACATGTTATGCAGAGAGCAGCAATGGTGTTGATTTTATCCGTCCATCATTGGGATTATATGAGTTTGAGGGGTCAAAAGATAACAATATTGTTTTAAAGGGTAAGGATTCTCATAACTTCGCTCCTTTTAAGGACGAAAACCCGGATGCGGTTCCCGGACAAAAATATAAAGCGCTGGGAGGATTACCGCCTGAAGGCCTTACAGCATATTGCTCGGCTGATGGAATACAGTGGTCAAAGATGCGTGAAGAACCTGTTATAACTAAAGGAGAACTGGATTCACACAATATTGCATTCTGGGATACTGTAAAAAGACTCTACAGGTGTTACTCAAGATATTTCCAGAAAGTTGAAGATAAAGACCTATGCAGTAATATGAATAGCCTTTGTAGGGCTATACAAAGTTCATCCTCAAAGGATTTTTTAAACTGGGATACGCCACAGCCCAATATTTATACGGGAAATGTACCGTGGGAGCAATTTTATACAAATTCCACCGTACAGTGTCCAGGAGCACCTCATATTTATCTTTCATTTCCCAAAAGATTTATACCAAAAAGAAAAAAGGTAAAGGAACACCTGGTAGATGGGGTATCCGATGCCGTGTTTATGAGCAGTAGAGATGGAATTCACTGGGACCGTACATTTATGGAAGGATGGGTAAGACCAGGGCCTGATATAAGAAACTGGACCGACCGAAACAACATGGTGGCATGGGGAATAGTTCAAACTTCTTCCGATGAGTTTTCAATGTATATTAGTGAACATTACAGGTGGGAAGATGCATATATACGAAGAATGACAATAAGGCGGCATGGCTTTGGTTCAGTAAATGCCGGCTGGAAAGTCGGAAGCTTTATAACACATCCGGTCGTCTTTAAAGGGAAAAACCTGGTATTGAATTACTCAACTTCTGCAGCAGGATTTATAAGGGTTGAATTGCAGGATGAATCAGGTAGGACAATCCCGGGATTCGGCTTTGAAGATATGGAAGAATTGTACGGAGATGAACTCGATGGGATAGTGCATTGGAAGTGCGGTTCGGACATCTCCGTGCTTGCGGGGAAACCAATCAGGATTGCTTTTAAGATGAAAGATGCGGATATATTTGCTCTATGTACAAGAGGGTGAGGATACTGTCATACTTGTCATCTTATTAAAATCTTATTAAATTATACAATTTTAACGGCACAGAAAGAGGTGATAATATGTTTTCTGATATTGATACTCCTTCATTAATAGTTGACATTGAAAAAGTCAAAAGAAATTTAAAAAGCATGGCCGATTATACCAAAGCATCACAGTGCAACTTAAGGCCCCATGTTAAAACCCACAAAATCCCTGAACTTGCAAAACTCCAGCTTGAATATGGCGCTACGGGAATTACATGTGCTAAATTGTCCGAGGCTGAAGTAATGGCTGATGCAGGTATATCAGATATATTTATTGCTTATCCCGTGGTAGGGGCAAAAAAAATCGAAAGAGTTGTAAACCTTGCAAGCAGAATACGGCTCATAGTAGGTGTCGACAGCGAGGAAGGTGCACTGGCACTGTCTGAGGCTGCTCAAAAAGAAGGAATAACATTGGAAGTGAGAATGGAAATTGATATTGGCCTTAAACGTACGGGCGTACCTTATGAAAAGGCGGTTTCCTTCGGTAAATGGCTCAATGGATTGCCCGGTATTTCATTAACAGGAATATATGCTTACAGGGGGTTGATATCTAAAAACGACGGAGCAGATGGAGGTGACCTTTCCGGAAGGCAGGAAGGTGAAGAGCTTTACCAGGTTGCTAAGAGATTGAGAGATGGGGGAATAGATATAAGGGATGTTAGTGGAGGTTCTACTCCTACAGGGAGATATGTAGCAAAGGTGAAAGGGATTACTGAAATAAGGCCGGGTACATATATATTCAATGATATGATGCAGGTAAAGAACAAAACAGTATCAATTGAAGATTGCGCAGCTTCAGTGTTAGTAACAGTTGTAAGCACTCCATGTGATGAATATGCTGTTATTGACGGGGGAAGCAAGGCATTTTCAACAGATGTACCTTTAAAAACAGCTCCGTATTTTTTTGATGGATACGGAAGTATTGTAGGAAATGATGACCTGGTTTTCAAGACGCTCTATGAAGAACATGGAATTGTTGTAAGCAGGTCCGGTAAAACAGGATTAAAGCCGGGTGATAGGCTTTTAATTATTCCAAACCATATATGCCCCACTGTTAATCTTTACAACCATGTTTATTTTTTTGAGGAGCACCAGAAATTACGCAAAGTTAATGTTGAAGCCAGAGGTAAGTTATATTAGATAATACTATATCAAGTTAAACATATTATATTTTTTATTTTGATTTAGTATTATATAAGATTTAGTATTATAATTAGTATATACATACCGGAATTATATTATAAGTTGTATGGATAGGTTATATAAATTCATCTTTTAAGGGGTGAAAGAGAAATGTGTATTTATGAAAGAATGAAAGAATTGGGAATTGAACTTCCTAAACCTGCTATACCCATGGGAGTATATTTCCCTGCCAAAGAGTTTGGAGAAAAATTTGTTTATATCTCAGGGCAGGGTCCTATTGTTGATGGCAAACCTTTATATGTGGGTAAAGTAGGAAAGGAATTGTCCCTGGAAGAAGGGCAAAAAGCAGCATATGCATGTATGCTGAATATTTTAAGCGTACTTAATGAAAAGATAAAAGACCTTAATAGGATTAAAAGTGTAGTAAAAATTCTGGGATTTGTAGCGTGTACCGATGACTTTTACGATCAGCCCAAAGTAATTAATGCAGCCTCACAGTTGCTTGTTGATATCTTTGGAGAAGAAATCGGCAAAGCTTCAAGATCCGCTGTTGGGACTAATGTATTGCCGAGCAATATACCTGTAGAAATTGAAGCCCTTTTTGAAATCAAGTAACTGGTAACACGAAATAGATTATCTGGTTGGATAAGGAAATGCTTATGGGAAGGAGAATATATGATATAGTATAAGTATTTTATTATACATAAGGGGATCATTTTCATTTTTTATTTAAAGAATGATCCCCTTTTTTTGAAAATATATCCTTAAACACATACCTGAGGGTTTTTACCTGGTGCGCCCAAAGGGATTCGAACCCCCGGCCTGCGGTTTAGGAAACCGACGCTCTATCCTGCTGAGCTATGGGCGCATATAAAATAATTTCTACAAAATAATTATAGAATGGAATTAGACGTTTGTCAACCGTTTTGAGAATACTTCGGCTTAAAGATAACGTTTTATATTAATAAAGGGATGCAGCCTTATTCATATTGATTTTGCAAACCTGTATAGTGTATAATTCTTACATTGGATTTTTTGTTTCATATGTACAATGCCAGGAGGGGAACAAAAAGAAATGGATACATTTATTTACATAATAATTAATATAATACTTCCTATTTTTTTCCTCATTGCTGTGGGCTTTATTGCCCAGAAAAAATTGAAAATGGATATTAGGACTCTTACTAAATTGAATATATACATATTCGTACCTGCCCTTTTATTTTTAAAAATATATGAAACTCAGGTTACACTTAAGTTTTTCAGCCAGGTACTTGTTTACATTCTCTTAGTGCAAGCAGTTCTGTTGCTATTGGGGCATCTGGTTTCAAAAGTATTTTGTTACAGCAGGAGTATTAAAAAAGCTTTCTGTAATTCACTGCTTTTTTTCAATAGCGGTAATTATGGTTTGCCCCTTGTTGAACTGGTTTTCAAAGGTGACCCGGTAGCAGTTACATCCCAGGTGTTTATCATGCTTATTCAAAATATTACTACTAACACTTTTGGGGTATTTCAGGCCAGCTCAGGGAATTCAACTACCAAAAAAGCTTTAAAAAATATCTTAAAGATGCCTTCAATTTATGTGATCTTTTTAGTAATCTTGGTTAAAGCTTTTCATATTACTATGCCTGGGTTGGTGTTGGTACCGTTAGGATATATTGCAAAGGGCTTTATTGCTATTGCGCTGGTAACCTTGGGAGCACAGCTTTCTGAAATAAAGATTGAGATTAGAGTCAGGGACATCCTGGTATCTACCTTAACAAGGCTTATACTTTCGCCACTGCTGGGGTTCCTTCTGGTATGGGCAATGGGAATAAGAGGCATTCTTGGCCAGGCATTAGTTATCGGTGTATCGACGCCTTCGGCTGTCAATACCGCACTTCTTGCAAAAGAATTTGACAATGAGCCGGAATATGCATCTCAAATTGTGTTTGTATCTACAATACTGAGTGCATTAACAGTATCTCTTGTAATATATCTTACAGGCCTATTTCTATAACTTAATAGGCTTGTTGCTATAATTTGACAGCTTATTCCTGTGAAGGTGTTTAATTAATCTTTTGTTTTGCCGATATATGATATAAGGTAAATAGACGGTTATTGTTCCGGTTAATATTTTAATTGAGGGGAGTAGTACATATGCTTGTAAGAAAGGCAAGAAAAAAAAGGCCCTGCAACGTGTTCGGGCATCTACACCGGCACCTGCGATGTGCCTGCCTTATGTTAATTGTTGGTTTGTTATCAGCTTCAATTTTGCCAATGGCCGTAAAAGTTAGAGCGGCTGAAAGCAGGCAGTTATTAAAGCTAATAATAATTTCTCCCTATCACATTAAATTAGAATGGAAAGATGTTGTGACAGGTGAAAAAGGATTTAAAATTGAAAGGGCCGTTGATTCCGGCCAGTTTGCAACAATAGCTATTACAGGCGCCAATGCTACCTCTTACACGGATTACAGAGTTTCACCGGGATATGTCTATACTTACCGGGTATTGGTAATAGATAAAGATAATAGCGTAAGGTCTTACACAAATGAAGTGTCTACATCAAGCGATATGGTAACAGGTCCTGATTCACTGATATTAACCCCGTTATCTGCAGATCAAATTGAGTTAGCCTGGACTTACCCGGGATATAAACAGTATGATACCGTCATAGAAAGAAAAGAGGGGACAAAGGGTGAATGGAACGTTGTTGCAAGAGTGCCTATGGGTATTTATAAGTATATTGATACGGGACTGTCTCCAGGAACCAAGTATTTTTACAGGATAAAAGGAGCTACAAGTTCCGATATTTATTCTACGAATTATCCCAATGATTATGGAAAGGCAGTTTATACAACCCTGGAAAAACCTTTCGGACTCTATGGATATGCTATTACACATTCGCAAATATTTCTTGTATGGGAATACAATGGAGAGGCAAACTATTTTTTTATCGAAAGGAAGATAAATGATGGCGATTTTATCACGGTAGGTATTATACTATCAGGCAACAAGTGGTTTCATGACAAGGGACTTTCTAAAGGAACGTTTTATACTTACAGGATAAAGGCCGTTAAGGGGGGAAGTGAGTCAGCCTATTCTGAAGAAATTACCATTAATTGTACCTACCTAAATCCTCCTGTAGCCCTATCTGCCAATACTATTTCCGGTTCAATTATAGAGTTGAAGTGGGATAACAGCGGTCTTGATATAGGTACGGAGGTGGAGATTTGGAGAAAAAGCGGGTATGATGGTAATTGGGAGTTATATGAAATATTGGAAAGAAATCATAACAGGTTCATTGATAGAAATATTGATGAAGGCATTTCATATTCATATAAATTAAGAAGCGTCCTTTCTTATAGCAAAGTATACTCAAATTTTTCAAATACGGTAAATACAAGTGTGTACCCATATGTTCCACCGGACAACCTGGATTATGCAGTTATTAATGAAAATAAGATCCAGCTTATGTGGAATGATAACAACAATGATGAGAGCGGGTTTAAAATAGAGAAAAAAATAGGTACCAGTGGGGAATGGAATGAAATAGCGTATCTTCCCCCAAATACAGAAACATATTATTTAGATGGCCTATCACCTGAGAATGTATATTTCTTCCGTGTTAGGGCCTTTAACGATATTACAGGGTTAAGTGCTTACAGTGATGAAATAAAAGTTACTACGCGGGTGCCTGCAACTCCTTCCGGCTTGGAAATTGAACCACTGTCTTCAAGACGGGTCAGGCTAACTTGGATAGGCAGTCCTACTTATGAAACTGTCGGTGAAACTGTTAATGAAGCCGGCTTTATCGTAGAAAGAAAACTGGATGGACAAGAGTCTTACAAAGTTATTGCCAAATTGGATCCGACGACAAATTCTTATATAGATACAGGTCTTTTACCGTCCAGGCGGTATATTTACAGGATAAAGGCTTATAATAAGGCGGGAAGCAGTAATTATACCGTGGAGAAACATGCAGTAACTAAACGCAGAGTTTTCTTTCAAGACATACCTCCTTTGCATCCGGCAAGGGAAGCAATAGAAGAACTTGCAGAAAGGGGTATAATTATAGGAAAGACAGGAGAGTATTTTGACCCGGATGGTTTGATAAGTAAGGCTGAATTTACTAGCTTTATTGTGCGTGCCTTTAAGCTTGAAGGCCGTAAGGTTGGTTCCTTTAATGACGTAATTTATGGGGACGAGTTTTATGACGAGATTATGGTAGCTAAAAATTTGGGAATTGTTACAGGAGATCCGAATAATAACTTTTATCCGGATAAACCCTTAACCCGAGTGGAAATGGCAGTTATAATAGATAGGGTTTTAAAAGCGGTAAATAAGGCTTTGCCTGAAGATATTATTGAAATACTGGACACCTATATTGATAGAGATATTATACCAAATTATACAAAACCTGTATTTGCTTTTCTTGTTTCCGAAAAGGCATTTTATCTGAAAGAGAGTTATATGTTGCTTCCAAAAGAAAGCGTAACAAGAGCTGAAGCGGCTATGGCAATATACAGGATAATTGATAGATAAAATAAAGATCTTAAAATTTTGGTTGCCTTGTTAAAATTTGTGGTACAATAAATAATACGGTTTTGTTGTACTATGAAACTATTGGAAATTACTGGAGGGTATCGGGATGCAGCCTATCAGAAGTAAAGCATTGCCTAAAAGAAATGAGATAGACGACAGGTTTAAATGGAAATTAGAAAATATTTATGCTGAAGATGAGGAGTGGGAAAAGGATTTTCATAAAGTAAAGGAATTATCTTTAGAAATACAGAAGTTTAAGGGAACTCTTGAAAAATCCGGGGATAATCTTCTAAATTGCCTGAAATTAAGAGATCGGCTTTTATCGTTAGGGGATAAGTTGCTTGTTTACGCAAGGATGAGAAGGGATGAAGACAATACGAATCCGGTTTACCAGGCTTTAACCGATAGAGCTACAGCTTTATATGTGAGCCTATATGCGGCAATTTCCTTTATTAAGCCGGAAATAATTGCAATTGATGAAAGGGTTTTAAATGACTTTTTTAATAAGATAAATGGATTGCAAGTTTACAAGCATTTCATTGACGATATTTTAAGACAAAAGCAGCATACATTATCCCAGAAGGAAGAAGAATTAATTGCGTTAGCCCATGAAATTGCCCAGGCGCCTTCAGACATTTTTTCCATGCTTAATAATGCCGACATCAAGTTCCCGTTTATTAAGGATGAAAACGGAGAAGAAGTAGAGTTAACAAAGGGAAGGTACATAAAGTTTTTGGAAAGTACAGATAGAAGAGTTAGAAAAGATGCCTATGAAGCACTTTACAATGTATATGGGAAATTTCAGAATACTTTTGCAGCATCTCTATCAAACAGTATTAAAAAAGACCTTTTTTTTGCAAAGGCTAGAAAATATAATTCCAGCCTTGAGGCTTCACTAAACGATGATAATATATCTACCGGAGTTTATAACACTTTGGTAAAAACCGTAGGTGACAATCTGCACCTTCTCCATAGGTATATGGATGTTCGTAAGAGAGCTATGCGCCTTGAGGAATTATATATATATGACCTTTATGTCCCCATAGTAAAAGAACCGGTAAGCCATATTGATTACCGGGAGGCATATTCCATTGTTGAGAAGGCCCTTGAGCCTATGGGCAGGGAATATTCGAGTTATCTTAAACAGGCTTTTGATTCAGGCTGGATTGATGTATATGAGAACGAAGGAAAAACAAGCGGTGCCTATTCTTGGGGAGCTTATCTTACTCATCCTTATGTACTGCTAAACTATCAGGGTTCAATTAAAGATGTGTTTACAATTGCCCATGAAATGGGGCATGCCATGCATACATTTTATACTAATAAAACCCAACCTTACGTATATTCCGAATATAAGACATTTGTTGCGGAAGTAGCCTCTATTGTAAATGAATTTCTGCTTATGGATTATTTGCTTAAGAATTCTAAAAGTAAAGAAGAAAAAGCTTATCTTCTGAATAACTACCTGGAGGAGTTCAGGGGGACTTTGTTCAGGCAAACTATGTTTGCTGAGTTTGAAAAGATAACTCACGATAAAGTTGCAAAGGGTGAGGCATTAACTTCCCACACATTGTGTGATATATACACCAATCTGAATAAGAAATACTTCGGCAACAGTGTTGTTATTGATGATAAGATAGGTATGGAATGGGCCAGAATTCCTCATTTTTATACAAGCTTTTACGTGTATAAATATGCTACGGGATTTTCAGCAGCGGCTTCTCTCTTAAAACATATTATTGAAGAAGGAAAAGGGGCTATAAAACGCTACATGGATTTTTTAAGCAGCGGTGCTTCGGATTATCCTCTTAAATTATTGGAAAAGGCGGGAGTAGATTTGACTACTCCGAAGCCTATTGAGGATGCACTAAAAAAATTTGAATCTATCCTTGATGAATTTGAGTCAATGCTGTAGAATAAAGCTGTGGGTTATTGAGTTGTAAGGCAAGGAATACTTAGAGAAACTGCGTTTCAGATTGAATAAATTAGAGGTTAATATTACAAACTAATTATAAAAGTTTTGGGTGGGAAATTATGAAAGGAAAACAACTTTATCTAGCGATATCGGTCTTTCTTACTTTTTCAATCATATTAACAACCCTATTTGTATCAGGTGTATTACCTGTAAAGGCTCCTGTTACAGGTAATAAAGGTGAAGGTGACAACGAAAACACCATCAGCGATGGAGATGAAAATCTTTCAGTACCAGGGAAATCGGGAATCTCAGAAACTCAAGGGGATGAAGAAGACAGTGAAACAACTAAGGGAAATGCTCAGGAAGAAATAGGATACCAGTGGGTTTCAAAAAGCAGTATAAATATTATTAACAACTCTCCGGAATATGAAGTGGAAATGTACTTATGCTACGATAATGACAAGCTCCCCTTTATTGAGGTCGAGTATTATATGCAAGGCGTAAGTAAATCCATGTTATATTCAGCCAGTGAAATACCTGCCTTGAAAGAATTTTTGAGTGATGATAATAATAAATTTCACATATCTGAAGGGATATTAAACACGAAATATGCAAAATTATACTTTTTTGTTGAAAAAGAATTAAATCCCAAGGAAATATTGTTTGATTTTTATGTACTTAGCCTGAAAGACGGTAATGTAAAAAAACTCCACGGCGGAAAAGGCCATGGTTTTAACAGGATTACTTTTTCACCGGATAAAGCGCATGCTGCATATAGCTACCTGGTAGGTGATGAGGGAAAAGATTCTTTTATACAGATATTTAATTGTGTGGTCGATAACCTTTTGGTGGCCGATAATAAGACCCTTGATGGAAAGGCAATTGGGAAGGCGGAGGACAATAGCAGGATTTATTCATATTTCATATTAAGGTGGAGATCTTCCGAAGAACTCAGGCTAAAGGAGTATTCATATTTATGGAATAAGGAAAAGTCAACAAGGGAGAATGAGTCTGAAGTTGAAGTTACTTTTAATATAAAAATGGGCCGGGTAATTTATCCGGAAGATAAAAATAAAATTGAAAATGAAGGAAATACAGAAAATACGGCAAGTCCTGAGAATGGGGATGAACAAGCTAAGACAGAACAGGAAGGGAAAACCGGCCTGCAAGAAGGTATAAGCAGTCCAGGCGCAGGACAAGACAAAGAACAACCTGAACAAGAAGAAACTCAAAAAAGAGACCAGAGTGAAACCAGTAGCAATGTTGAGGCAGTAAGCGGTCAACTGCCCAAAGACAGTACACCTCAAGAAAACAGCAATGTGCCTGAAAGTGGAAATGAATCTACAGAAGGTACAAACCGGTTGGATGAAACAGGGGGGAAACTTTCATACAGCGAGGCGGTTTCAGTTCTTAAGTCTTTTTATGAATACGTTAATAACGCCAGGTATGAAGAAGCATATAATTTAGTTGATGAAAAGATAAGGTTTAATGTTTTAAAGAAGATATTGGAGCAAATGTTCCAGGGTGTTGAAGTAAATACCGAAATAAATAAATCCGATATTGACGTTAAGTTTTTTGCAGGTTTAATTGAAACTACAGGTATGTTCAAAAATGTTGAAATTGAGGAGATTATAAAGGAAGAAAAGAGCGATACTATTTCAAAAGTATACTATTACCACACAATGATGATGGATGAAACAAGCTGGCCTGTGACTATGCCGATTATTGCTACTTTAAGAAAAACAGATAATGGATGGAAAATATCCGCCTTTGATGACGGGGATGCGAATTCCCCACCGTTTAAGTAGACAGTATAATGTATAATGTATTGAATATATTTATTGGTATGATACGATAACGGCAAAGCAAGAAGGTTTTCAGTGCCGCTCTGTTGTTGGGGGAGTATTTATAAAACTCCTCAAGGATAAGTCCATACTTAAAAAATAATGTTAAAAGTAATATTAAAGTTATAAGTGTAGAAATGTATTCCCTAACATATTCCCTAATATCTTAATCCTTTTATTGAAAAATAACTTAGTAATGTCATAACAGAGGCCAGCGCAAGGAGGGCAATTGCCGGTACGCTTGAAAGCAGGGATCCTATTGTCGCTGGCAAAACCTTTCCGGATACTTGTTGGCTATACCTGCTGAACAAATCCAATGCCAGCCCCTGGGGAGTAAAAAGCGAAATGGTTTTTATAATTCCTCCCGTATTTGCGTAATTCCAGAAACAGCCTCCAAGAAACCCTGTAATTATAGAGAAAAGAGGGGCCCCTGCCTGCAGTTGCAGCCTTGTTTTCAAAAGGGATGATATAAACAGGCTTATTCCTATTACGCATAAGAGATATATGAAAAGTATCGCAATATTAACCGGTTTGATAAATATATCCACTCCAAAAACCAGTCCGGATATTGCTGCAAAAAGAATTATTTGTACAATTCCTATTAACAGAAGCGAAAGGATATTTCCTGCAAATAGCGCAGTAATGGCACCGGGGCCGGAGATGATCCGCTTCAGGGTTCCGTTTTCCTTTTCATTCACAAGCCAGCTGCTGTTAAACATGATAAGAAACATTATAAAAGCTATAAGCATTCCAAAAGCAGAGGATGAGATTGAGCTTACATGGAAACTGTCTTTTTGATTTTCAACTGTATATACTGAGCCTTCATGGACTTCTTTAAATTCCAACTTCATAGGCGGCTCCGGTTCCCACAATGAATCTGTATATTGCCATGCCTCATTCCATATACGTTCCTTTTTTTCAGTATCATTTAACGAAAGCTCATTCAGTCTTATATACTCATTTACAACCCAGTCCGCAGCACTGATATTGAGCATTATCCTTGCAACTTCACCGCCGATAATTTCTTTTATAACTTCCTGTGAAACAGATGAAGGATGGGCAACCTGTTCAATAATTCCCCGGATATCCCCTGAAATAATATTATCTTTAAAACCTTCTTTTATAATAAATGCACATTCTACTTTATAATCTTTTACAAGTTTTATAGCTGTGGTTTCATCGGTTAAAAAGATTTTGAATCCTTTAATTTTTGAAATACCATTTATTATCATTTGAGAATAATCCGTGTTATCAACATCACATATGGCCACGGGTATTTCATTATGCTTCTCGAACCTCAATGCGTATCCTGTGATAAGGGTAAGGAAAAGGGGGATTGCGGTCATTGCTATTAAAAAGCTTTTGTCTGAAAATAAAATTTTTAGTTTATACTTTAGCACTGTAACAACCTTAACCATGTTTTACCTCCACTTGCAGTTATGCTTGCAGTTAGCAATTATGCTTGCAGTTATATTTATAGTTATACCTATAATTATGCTTGCGGTTATGTCCGTTTTTGCATCAGCTTTAAAAACGGAACCGACAGGCCCAGATAAACCAGGCCCATTCCAGCAAGTACAGCCATATCAATAAAAAACGCCGAACTAAGTTTCCCGGAAAATATTTCTAAAAAACCCTGTACAGCCCACCTGTTTATTGTAAAGTAGCTTAAGTTTTTTATGCTATCGGGAAGTGCGGTAAGGGGATAAATGCTTCCACCCACAGCGGCCATAAGAAGAGTACCGAGACTTCCTGCCAGGTCTGCTGCAACCGGTGTCGGTGAAATAACGGCAATAAAAACCGCCCATGCCGATACGGTAAATACCGTTATTATAAACATAATTAACATGTATATGGGTGATGTCCTTAAATATATTTTAAAAATAATTCCCCCAGGGATGATAACTGATAAAAACTGCAGCAGCGACAGGATAAACACGGTTACAAACCTGGCTGTAATGAATTCCATGCCTGTAAGGGGTGATATATTCAACCTGGTGCTTATACCTAATTGCTTTTCACCTGCAGTAAATTTAATTCCCATAATACCTCCGAACATGATAAATACGGCAAGGAGCGCGGCGGTAAAGTATTCATACTTGGTGACGTCGGGTATGTAGGACGCCGTTCTTGTGACAAATGCCTCAGTTCTTGAAAGTGCCTTTAAGGAAAATTTGGTTATAACATCAGAATACTTTTTATCATAAAACTCTTCGGGGGAGGTTGCTTTTGAATAAAAGACATATGCTGTCATAATTCCGTTTTGAGAAGCGGATATTATATCTGCATAACTTTGCATATAATTTTTTATAAAGTTGGCAATGAGCGGTTGCCTTGAGTCGGTTATAACTTCAAAGGGTTTGTTTTCTCCAACCGACATACTGTAAACAAAGCCTTCAGGTATAATTACAACTCCTGCAGCCTCACCTTTTTTAAGCATTTCCAGGCCTGTGGCTTCATCGGTTTTAACAAAATTTATCAGGTTGCCTGACTCTTCTCCGGAAATATTATCTGATCCTGCCTGGCTTAAAAACTGGTTTATAAGCATCCTGGATTCCAGGGAATTCTCTTTGTCAACTATGGCTATATTGAAGGAGTCGATAAACCTGTTTCCTTCAAGAAGGGGGGACAGGGAGACTATAAAGAGGCTGACGAAGGCAAATGGAAGGCCGAAAAAAAGCACTACCGCCTTCCAATCGGAGAAAAAAAGTTTCATATCATTTCTAATTAAAACGAATATCCTCACTTTCAGTACCTCCCATAACATCAATCTTCCTGTGTAAAGGCATTTATAAGGTATTGATTGGTTAGAAGAAACTTTGCAGCTGTAAACTGAATTTCGGTTTGTACTGCTTTAATCCCCTCTTCATCAATTGAATTTATATCAATTGCAGTAGCTTCATTTATATCCGGCAATTCAAAATCAACACCATACCGATCTTCTCTTTTTATATCTACAAGTATATTCCCATTCTCTATGTTCAATGACTTGCAGGTCAGATTAATGTCCAGGGAATAACTTGTGTTTATTGCCTTCTTTTTGTTATCTTCAATCATTTCTTTCCTTGTATTAATTAAGACTTCAAAGTCCGGCCAGATGTTATTTATACAATTTATATGCAAGAATCGGCCGCCGGTGCCATCTTGCCTTACCGTTTCTATCTCAATACGTGCATTTTCAGCCGGGTTACTTCCGGCTTCCTGCTCTATGACAAGATTTGTAAAGAATTGTCCGGCATTAAGGTTAAACATCCTTTTGGATTCACCTTCCGCTTTGCTTGCAAAAGATATTTTCCTGTTTACCATGTTTCCACTTTTGTCTACTGCAAGAAACATTTCGAAACCTTCAGGGAAGGATGTGTTTTCTATTATATCCAATAAATCCTGCCTTAATTTTTCCGTATCCTCATATTTTTGGAGTTGCCCTACCGTACTTTCCATATCTTTTACCAAATCAAAGTATCCTGCACCTTTCAGCATATCCAGGACTGAATATACTTTCCCCAACGTAATATTGAGTAGCCTTTTATCAGTACATAGCATATCTACTGTTTTTGTAGCGATAGCCTTAAACTGGGATTCATTAAGCTTTACTGTAAAAATATCAAATTTCCCAGGTGTTGCTCCTGGTTGTGAAGTAATTTTAACATTTCTTGACATGGATACTTGCTGGTCGGTAATGTTTTCTTCCAAGAACTTGATATAATCTATCAATATATCCCTGAATTCTCCGGTAGAAAAATTCACAGTATCTTTTATATCCGAAATAGTTAATATTTTTTTTACTGGAATATCGATGCCAAACTTATTTAAAGCATTTGAAATATTATTTTTGTTAAACACAAAGTATTTATCATAAATAACAGGAACCTGAATACCCATAATATCCTTATCCCAAAATGCATTTATATCCAGGAAACTTTGTCCCTCAAGCAGGAAAGACAAAGACCCTGTTTTTTTATCATTTTTCAGGTCATACCAGGAATTTAAAACCAATTTACTGCTGTTAATAACATCTACCGCCTGCGCGGGTAAATCACCGAAAGAATTGTTTCCGTTTTTATTATCCGGTTGGGATAGTTTTGCCGATATTTCGTACCTTGTACGGGAAGGCTGTTCCCTAAATGGTTTTGTTTTAGCTATATTGTCATTTTGCCTTTTTTCTATTTCATTCATGAAATTAACAAAATTTCTTGTTTCAATTCTGAAATATAAATCTTTTACATTCTTATTCCTGTTTAATACCAGTAAAGTAACAACAATTGCCACGGCAATAACTAATATTGCAGCAATTAAAATGCATATATTTTTCTTTTTCAAAGGACTTATCCTTGCTTTTATATCTGCAATTGTCATTGTTATTTTGCACCTCCCCTAAATTGAAAATAATTTAGTTCCAAGTTGAACTTGGAGTCATCAGATAAAATTACTTCAAGAACTACATCTTTCAGGTTTTTTGTGCTTGCTTCTTTTTTTAGGTTATCAACTGTATCGCATTTTAAGATTTTACCTGCGTTCATTATTGCAATTCTGTCGCAGACCATTTCCATTTCTTCGATATCATGACTTGTGTAAATAATTGTCCTGCCGTCGTTTTTCAAATTTTTGATGGCATCTATAATATAGTACCTTGAAATTATATCTACTCCTACCGTAGGTTCATCCATAACCAGTATTGCAGGATGGTGAAGAAGGGCAACAGCAATGTTAATACGCCTTTTCATGCCACCGGAGTATTCATCAACCTTATCACGGGCCCTATCCTCCATGGCTACGAAGGATAAAGCCTCATCAATCCTTTCTTTAAGTTGGTTACCCTTAAGTCCGTAAAGGCTTCCCCAGAATTTCAGGTTGTCATAACCGGTAAGGGCAGGGTATAGGGCTATATCCTGGGGTACAAACCCGATCATCCTACGAATGGACGGAGCTTCATTCAACACGCTGCATCCACCTATAATAATATCACCGCTGTCTGGTTTGATAAGGGTTGTAAGCATTGAAACCAGGGTGGATTTTCCTGCACCGTTTGGACCAACCAGGCCGAAGATTTCATCTTTATAAATTTCAAGCGTAATATTATTAACGGCAGTAATCCTGTTAAACCGCTTTGTCACCTGTTTTATGCTTATTAGCGTCTCGTTTTGCATATTGACCCCCAATAATATACAATTAAAATAAAATATGTACATATATTTTAGCATATTAGAAGAGTTTTGTCTTGTGCTAATTTTGGCTGGGGAGCATTTAATTTAAGTGTAAGTGAAGAAAATATTAGGTTGCTAATTTTTGGTATATCTTACTGCACAGGTAGAAAAATTTTTAAAAATTTTTCTTGAAGAGGTCCTTTTTACGATTTTGTGGGCGCATTTTATTTTTATGAAGAAAATGCGCCCTACGATTGTTGTTTTCCTTATAAAATCCCTATTTTTCTGCTATAATTAAGAAAAAAATATAGAGTGGTGAGAATATGGAACAACCAATTTTCAGTATAAATGAAATAAAAACAAAACTATTTCCGGTATTTGAAACCGCCCCTGTCTATCGCGCCATACTGTTTGGTTCGTATGCCAAAGGTAGCCCCACCGGCAATAGTGATATAGATATTGTCATAGACAGTAAAGGCGAGCTTTTAAACATGGATTTTTACGGAGTATTGGAAGACATTACAACCCGGCTAGGTAAACGTGTTGATCTTTTTGAGATTACGGAACTAAAAAACAATGCAACCATGCAATCCATAATAGAACGGGAGGGAATTGTTTTATATGATCGGCAAAGATAGGATTATTTTGTAAAAGATTAGCACTTATATAGACGATGTGATACAGTATGTTGACGGTTTTTCTTTCGAGGACTTTATGGCAGATAAAAAAACCCTTTCTGCCTGTGCCTTTTCAGTTTCTCAAATTGGGGAGCTGGCAAAGGAAATCAGCGGGGATACGCAGGAGAAGTATGACTATATACCTTGGAAGGAAAGGCATTCGGGGCATGAGAAACAAAATTGTACACGTTTATGAAAACATTGATTTAGCAGTGCTTTGGGGAATCATTACAAAAAGTTTACCGGAGCTTGCCAAGCAAATTGATGGTGTCTTATATAACGAAGTTGAGAAAATCAATGTTTTGGACGATGAAGAAGATGAGGAAGTTGAGAGGTAGTTTTATAACCTAAACAAACCGCCCAAACTTTATAGTCATTAAATTCTAAAATGGTTTAAGCTTTAAATCCGATATAAACTGACCTGTTGCACGGTCGTAATACCTCGTCCTTAGATAAGCTCAATTATTATTATAACAATAAGTATAATATATGTGGAGGTGTTTTTATGTGCCAACAGTCCTCTGAAAAATACATAAAGGGATTACTAGTATTACTGCAAATAAACTTTAAAAAGTCACATAATTTGACTTATCTTTTAGAATTACTAAATCAAGACATTCCTGATGATATAAAGAATAATTTTCTTGCTTAATGTTTTACAGCTCCTATTCCTGCTCCTACACCTGCTGTTATAAGGTTTATTGCTAAGAGAAATGATCAAATTTAAACGGTTTAACTGGCCAGACTGAAATGAATAAGGTGGTCAAATTAAGCTAGTTTTGTATGGTCAAATTCAAGAATAATAACAGGAATAATAAAAAAAAGGTTAGTCTTTAAGACTAACCGTTGTAAAGGGGGTCAAAATGTATTTTGTGAGGTCATTATTTATTATTGACCGATATTCACATTTTATACACCTATTTGCAAAATTTTATAAAAGTAAAAATGTTGCGTTGTTTTGAAACAGGAATCTAATGTAGGGATTTATAATATGTTTTAGGAGGTACTCCATATGCATTTTTAAATGCCCTTATAAAATTGGAGTAGTCCCCGAAACCACAACGGCCATATACTTCTGTTACAGAAATGCCTTCTTTTAAAAGAGATTTAGCCATAATAAGCCTTTTCTGGCGGACATAATTATGGATTGTATAACCTGTGTATTTTTTAAACTCCCGGAGCAAATGGTATTTGCTGAGGTAGAATTTTTGTGCTAATGTGTCCAGGGACAGGTCTAAGTTCAAATTTTTATTTATATAGTTAATGATGCTGTTTATTTTTTCGTCATATTCCACATCCTCTTCAACCTTGTCGCCAAAAGATTCAAGGAAGGCTTTGTTAATATAAATTATGAATTCCATAAGATAGAGGTCTTTCAATATATTGCTTCCGTAGCTCATGCTGTTACAGGCATTTTCAAACTTGGACAAAATATTTCTGATTTTACCTAACAGTTCCGGATCTGCCCTTAAAAGGTTGGTTTTCCCAGGGAATGAATATTCAAAACATAAAGAAAGGTTTGTATTTTCGACGCTTTGTCTTTTAAGAAAATTCGGGTTAATCCATAATACTATCCTTTCATATATTTCTCCTTGTTCAACTATTGGTTTGTGAAGCTCATTATTATGTATAAGAAGAATATCTCCGGGTTTTAACCTGTAGGATTTTCCTTCTATCATGTAAGTTACCCTGCCTGATACAAAAAGGTATATTTCATAGAAATCATGGTTATGGTATTCTATATCGGTGGATGACCTGTCAATGTAATGAAAATATTCATAATCAGGAGTTATCATGTATTGCCTTGACGTGAAATCATTAAAAAACGTATGCATATTATTTTTCAAACTAATATCACCTGCCACAGATATTATTTTGTTTTTTATAGAAGTTGGTTACTCTAAATAATAAAGCTATTATACAGCAATAATTGCAATAATACAAGCAATATATGCAAAGAAAGTTGCAAATATATTGGGATATAATATAATTAGTTAATAATATGATTTGAACACAACTAAAAAGATAATAATAAAAAAAACCAATACAAAAAACAGGATTACCAGGCGAAAGGAGAGATATTATGCCAAGACCTAAAAATGTAATTGTTGCCCAGTCGGGAGGGCCCACTCCTGTTATAAATAATTCTCTAAGGGGAGTAATTGATACCTGCAAGGAATATGGGAAAATATTCGGCACTGTCTATGCTGGCTGGCACGGTGTTGAAGGAATTCTCAAGGAAGAGCTCCTTAACTTAAGCAGCCAGGATGAAGAAGAAATAGCTCTTTTGAGGACGACTCCCACAGCTGGTTCTATCGGTACCTGCAGGTATAAATTGAAAAAGCAGCAGGAAGAAGACTTTGAAAGAATAATTGAAGTACTTAAGGCTCATGATGTAGGGTACCTTTTCTATATTGGCGGAAACGATTCTATGGATACGGCCAATAAAATAAGCAAGCTTGCCCACGAAAAGGGTTTGGATCTTGTTGCCATAGGAGTACCAAAGACCATTGACAACGATGTAGGGGATTCCGAATTTAAACTTATAGACCACACACCTGGTTACGGAAGCGTGGCACGTTATTGGGCCTCCATGATCCAGAATGCCAATGAAGAGAATGCAGGTTCATGCCCTTCGGATCCCGTCCTTGTATTGCAGGCAATGGGTAGAAAAATAGGGTTTATACCTGCTGCAGCAAGGCTTGCGGATCCAAATAGGGAACTCCCCCTGCAAATATATATGGTAGAATCAAAAGTTACTTTGGAAGAAATGGCCGAAAAGGTAAATGAGCAGCTGAAAGCTTCGGGAAGATGTATTGTTGTGGTAAGTGAAGGGTTCCCTGTAGGAGATATTGGAGAAACCAAGGATTCATTCGGGCATACCCAGTTTAGTGCAAGTCAGACTACGGTTGCCCAGGTGGTGGTCAACTACTTAAACAAGGTCGGGCTTAAAGTTAGGGGAACAGCAAGAGGGCAAGTACCAGGTACTGACCAGAGGGGATGTATTAATATGGCTTCGCCTGTTGACCTTGATGAGGCGTATAAGCTGGGGCAAAAAGCCGTACAGATAGCTGTAGAAGACGGAAATGGTTATATGTCCACCATTTTGAGAAAACCCGGCCCTATATACAATGTTTATTTTGATAAAGTACCCCTGGAGCTGGTAGCCAATTCGGAACGTACGTTCCCGGAATCCTGGATTGCCTCAAATCGTATCGATGTTACCGATGAGTTTATTAAGTATGCAAAACCATTGATTGGCGAAGATTGGGTAAGCATACCCATGGTAGGTGGAAGAATGCGCTTTGCCAGGTTAAAACCGATATTTGCGGAAAAGAAGCTAAAACCTTATGTGCCGCAAGCATATAGGTAATAAAAAAATCTAAGGAGGCGAAATGTAATGACCAATGTTGCGCAACCCCTTATAGAAATGAAGAAGGAAAAAGGCTTTTTGATTTGTATCGATTCTGACGGATGTGCTTTTGACACCATGGAAGTAAAGCATAAGGAGTGCTTTATTCCCAATATAATTAACGAGTGGGATTTGCAGGCTATTTCAAAATATGCAAGAGAGGCTGCGGAGTTTGTAAACCTTTATTCAAAGTGGAGAGGTATAAATCGTTTTCCGGCTTTGATCAATGTTATGGACCTTTTGGCCGACAGAGAAGAAGTAAAAAAACGTGGATTTAAAGTGCCTGATTTAGGGCCTTTACGCAAGTGGATTGAGAAGGAAACAAAACTTGGGAATCCTGCACTTGAAGCTGTAGTTAAAGAAACGAAGGACCCTATTCTTGCAAAAACCTTGAAATGGTCTATCGCAGTAAATGATACGGTGGCTAAAATTGTAAGAGGTGTACCTCCTTTTCCATTCGTACGTGAAAGCCTGGAAAAAATGCTTGAGTTTGCGGATGTTATTGTAGTTTCGGCAACACCTGGGGAGGCTCTGGTAAGAGAATGGGAAGAGCATGATATTGCAAAGTATGTAAAGGTTATAGCCGGCCAGGAAATGGGCACCAAGGCAGAATGTATCGGTTTTGCAAAGGATAAACGTTATGAAGATAATAAAGTGCTCATGGTTGGTGACGCACCCGGAGATTTAAAAGCAGCAAGGGTTAATAACGCTCTTTTCTATCCAATTAACCCCGGAAATGAAGACGATTCCTGGGAACGCTTCTATAAAGAGGCTTTTGACAAGTTTATTAAGGGTGAGTATGCAGGAGCATATGAAGAAAAATTGATTGCGGAGTTTGATAAATATTTGCCGTCAACACCGCCCTGGAAGAAAAAATAGGGTTTTAGTCCAGTAAAAAATCGGTAATCATACGGTAAGGCAAGCTTGAAATTAAGGTGGACATGTAAAAATTTAAATTGGGAAAGAAAAAGTAATTTAGAAATAAAAATCGAGTAGGAGGGTAATTATGAGTAAAGCGGATATTGGACTTATAGGTCTTGCAGTTATGGGTGAAAACCTTGTTCTGAATATGGAGAGCAAAGGTTTTACAGTTGCGGTTTTCAACCGTACCGTTGATAAAGTAAAAAGTTTTGTTGAAGGCAGGGGTAAAGGTAAAAACATAATTGAGACTTATTCACTGGAAGAGCTTGTTGGAGCTCTGAAAAAGCCACGTAAAATCATGCTGATGGTAAAGGCTGGGAAACCAGTGGACGATTTTATTGAAATGCTAGTTCCCCTTCTGGAGAAGGGAGATATAATAATCGATGGGGGGAATTCGCATTTCCCTGATACCATACGCCGTACTAAATATGTTGAGGAGAAAGGGCTTCTTTATATCGGGACAGGGGTTTCCGGAGGCGAAGAAGGAGCACTTTTGGGCCCAAGCTTAATGCCCGGAGGTTCTCCTGAAGCTTGGCCTCATGTTAAACCAATCTTCCAGGCAATAGCAGCAAAAGTTGAAGATGGTTCTCCGTGTTGTGATTGGGTAGGGGAAAATGGGGCAGGACATTTTGTAAAAATGGTGCATAATGGAATTGAATACGGCGACATGCAGCTTATATGTGAAGCTTACCATTTAATGAAAGATGTTCTTGGAATGTCTGCGGATGAAATGCATGAAGTCTTCAAAGAGTGGAATGAGGGAGAGCTGAACAGCTATCTTATTGAAATTACCCGGGATATACTTGCATACAAGGATGAAGACGGACTTCCCCTGGTAGATAAAATTCTCGATACTGCAGGGCAGAAAGGTACAGGTAAATGGACAGCGATTGCAGCTCTGGATGAAGGCATTCCATTAACACTGATAGGAGAAGCGGTATTTTCAAGGTGCCTTTCAGCCATGAAAGAAGAGAGAGTTAAAGCATCAAAAGTCCTCTCCGGACCTGCACCGGGGTTTGAAGGGGATAAAAAGGCATTTATAGAAGATATAAGGAGAGCTCTCTATGCATCAAAAATAGTTTCATATGCTCAAGGCTTCACACTTATGCGCGCTGCTGCCCAAACTTACGGTTGGCACCTTAACTATGGCGGGATTGCCCTTATGTGGCGCGGCGGCTGTATAATCAGGTCGGTATTTCTTGGTAAAATTAAAGAGGCTTTTGAAAAGAATTATGAATTGCCAAACCTTTTATTGGATCCATTCTTCAAAGAAAAGGTTATATCCTCCCAGGACAGCTGGAGAAAAGTAGTATCAACAGCAGTTGTCAATGGAATTCCGGTGCCTGCATTTGCTTCCGCTCTTTCATACTATGACGGTTATAGAAGTGAAAGGCTGCCTGCAAACCTGTTACAAGCACAGAGAGATTACTTCGGTGCCCATACCTATGAGCGCATAGACAGGCCGCGTGGAGAATTCTTCCATACCAACTGGACAGGCCGCGGAGGTACAACTTCTGCGTCGACATATAATGTGTAATGTGTAAGGGTAGGTAAAATTTTCATTCTTATTTATTAAGGCAGAGGTGGAAAAATGGTGGAAATAATTATGAAGTCAAAAGCGTGCGAAGGCATAAACGATATTGAGTTAAAGAAAGCCCTTGAGTGTTCTATAGAGGCAAAAAGAGCAGGCTTGAAAAAAGTGTTGCTTATACCTCCCGATTTTACCAGGGGACATTCCGGTGCTGGTAAAATTACGGCAATGTACTTTGAAATGCTGAAAGACACCTGCCAGGTTGATATAATGCCTGCCCTGGGAACCCATGAGCCTATGACAAAACAGGAATGCCTGGAGATGTTTGGGGAAGGTATACCCATGGATCGCTTTATTGCCCACAACTGGAGGACAGATGTTGTGAAAATTGGGCAAGTGCCGAGAGAATTTGTTGAGGAAGTGTCTGAAGGACTTTTAAACGAACCTGTTGATATAGAGATTAATAAGCGTTTGTTGGATAAATCCTATGATTTAATAATATCCATAGGCCAGGTGGTACCCCACGAAGTTATTGGAATGGCCAACTACAGCAAAAATATTTTTGTAGGATGCGGTGGAAGCTCAACCATTAATAAATCCCACATGTTGGGTGCATTTTATGGAATGGAAAGGATTATGGGAAGGGACCATTCACCTGTAAGAAAGGTTTTTGATTATGCCGAAGAGAACTTTATAAAGGATATTCCCCTTATGTATGTTCTTACAGTAACTACTGCAAAAGAAAATAAAGTATTTATACATGGATTATTTATAGGAAGAGAAAGGCATATACTGGAAGAAGCCATCAAGTTAAGCCAGGAAAAGAACCTTACTTTCGTAGAAAAGCCTTTTAAGAAGGTTGTTGTATTCCTTGACGAGAAGGAATTTAAAAGCACATGGCTTGGCAATAAGGCTGTTTACAGGACAAGGATGGCAATTGCCGATGGCGGGGAACTTATTATACTTGCACCCGGTGTAAGGAAGTTTGGAGAAGATGATGAAAATGATGTACTCATCAGGAAATATGGGTACGTGGGAAGAGAAAAGGTTCTCCAGCTTGTTAAAGAAAATGAAGATCTGCAAAAGAACTTATCCGTTGCGGCACACCTTATCCATGGCTCATCGGACGGAAGGTTTTCAATTACATATGCAGTAGACAAATTAAGCAGGGAAGAAGTGGAAGGCGTTAATTTTAAATACATGCCCCTGGAAGAGGCCTATAAAAAGTATAACCCTAAAAAATTGAAAGATGGTTACAATACACTGGATAATGGAGAAGAGATATTCTATATCAGTAACCCTGCTTTAGGGCTGTGGGCTGATAAGAGTAAGTTCTAAGTTTGTGAAATGTATTAAAGGAGTACGGCGATGCTAAATAAGCTTAAAGAAGATTTTCTTAATCCGGCTTCCGAGTTTACTCCAATTCCCTTTTGGTTTTGGAATGACTGCCTTGATAAGGATGAAATAATACGGCAAATTAATGGCTTCAAAGAAAAAGGGGTTGATGGATTTGTAATACATCCAAGGATAGGGATTCCTGAGGCTATTGAATATCTGTCGGATACATACATGGAGTATGTTGAAACTGCTGTTGAAGAAGCATCAAGATTGAAGATGACGGTATTTTTATACGATGAGGCCATGTATCCCTCGGGGTCTGCCCATGGAAAGGTGGTGGAAGGCAACCCTGAATATGCAAGCCGTGGGTTAAAAATGATTGAATATCCATGTAAAGGTGAGACAGAAATTAATGTGAAACTTGAAAAGGGAGAGAGTTTGGTATCGGCACAGGCTGTTATAAAGATATCTGAAAGAGAAATAAACCCTGATAGTATAAGGAAATTGGGTTTTGACAATGGTAAAATCAAATTTATCCCTTACTAAACTGGTAGAACTCCTGGACAGATTTATTAAACGTGACGTTGTTTTAATTCCTTCAAATGACGATTTAAGGGTTAGCCATGTGGTCAAAGGTGGGGTGCATTTTTATCTATTGGTAAATGAAGGGGAGGAAAGTATAAAGGGTGAATTAAAGACAAACGTAATAGGGAGAGTTGAGAAGTGGGACGCATGGAATGGAAAATGTGAGGAAATTGTAGTGCATGGGGAAACTGTAGCGAGTGAGGCAAGAATTCCCTTACTTCTCCAAAGAAGAGAAAGTGCAATACTTTGTATTGATACATCACGGCCACCTAATATAGAGACTTCCAACATCGTTCGAAGGGAAACAATGAGGCGGATAAAAGAATTAAAACCGGATAATGAATGGGACATAAGAATTGATGAACATAAAGTTGATGGAAGCTTTATGTATAAATCATGGACCCAGTGGCCTGGAATGGAAGATTACTGGGGGACGGTTAGTTACAAGAATGAGTTTGTAATAGATGCAGATGAAATGGAAAATATAACTTCAGTTGTACTAGATTTGGGTGAAGTATATGAAATAGCCCATATAATTGGTTTCTTTAAAATGTGCATATTTTAATAGTTCGTTAAATAAGCAGTAATTGAACCACAAACAACTGCAAGAGCAAATGGAAACCCGTTTATGTCATCTTTATTTTCAAAACTTATGTATGGCTGAAATGAAAGGGTTAAGAAACAGTGTTTCAAGTACTGAAAAAAGTATACAAAACGTTGTTTGAAGTTTTTCCTTGACAGCATTAGGAACAGTGCAATCACACCTCCTTCCAGGAATGAAAATGCCATACTGTATAAAATAAACCTATTGCCCATTACGGCACCTATGGCGGAGAAGAGTTTTATATCTCCGGCTCCTAACATTCTCAAGGCATATAAAGGAGTAAGGAATATTATGGGTATTAATATCCCCATGATAGAGGTAAAAAGGCCGTTAATTCCATTCAGATATATGTTTGTAACGGTTCCCATAAATATAAATGGCAGAGTGACGGCATTTTTTATTTTATATGTTTTTATGTCGCTCAAAAGAGCAAGGCCAAGTAACAGGACAGTTTCTATTAACCTTATATATAACCTCATGTAATTACCCACAAACAACTATACCTTAATAAAACATAATAATTATAATAATATAGCAATAATACTAAATATTAACATAATTTCTATATTATATTATAACATAATCTGGATACAATTGTAAATATAATTGTTGGATCCTTTATTATAGGGTTTGACAAGCAAAACAAAACTTAATAAAATAATAACGAAAGCAAAACGAAATAATAAACAATGCATATAAACTTTATTATTAATTATGCGAGGTAAATGTTTATGGATGAGAAAAAATTAGATGAGGGGAAATTGGTGGAATACGGCACTGAAGAACGAAGAAACAAAATACTGGAAATACTTACCCAGCAAGGTAAAGTTAAAGTAAACCAATTAAGTAAGTTATTTGGAATTTCAGAGGTTACAATAAGGAATGACCTGACCAGGCTTGAAAGCATGGGACTGCTGGAACGGGTCCATGGCGGTGCGATAAGCAATTACAGGTCTTACTACAGGATGTCTGTTTCAGACAGAATGAAGGCCAATGCGGAAGAAAAGAAAAAAATCGCTGCTGCAGTTGCTTCCATGATTTCAGATGACGATACCCTGATGATTAGTTCGGGCACTACTACGCTTTATGTTTTGCAAGAACTAAAAGATGTGAAGAACCTTACAATTGTAACTAATGCCATTTACTATTCCCAAGAATCCACTCACTTGAAGGATTTTAATGTAATACTTCTCGGGGGGATTTTAAACCTCCGGGACCAGTTCACGTATGGTGATGATGTTATAAATCAGCTTAATCGGTACAAGGCAGATAAACTCATACTTTCTGTTGATGGGATAAATTCTGAAGATGGTATTTCTACTTACCAATACCTTGAATCGGAGATTAATAGGCAGATGATAGCCCGGGCTAAAAAAACCATAGTGGTTGCTGATTATACAAAGGTTGGAAGGACCAGCTTTGCACTAATATCTCCTTTGGAAAACGTGGATATGCTTGTAACAAACCAGAACGCCAATGAGGACGAAATTAGGGAAATAAGGGACAGGGGAGTTGAGGTAATACTGGCTTAGTGTATGATTGTAAAAGATACAGTTTAATTCCCTCCCGTGAGATTAATAAAAGAAAATTGACGGGTTTGGTATAAGCTATAAATTCTACTAAGAAAATTCCGATAACTATTTTATAAAGGATTATCATGCCCATACTACTTAGACTTTATGGCTATAAACTGTAAACTTTATATTGGGGGTTGGCGATGAAGGCGCTTAATAAAACGCTGGTTTTCGTGCTGGTTATTAGCTTTATATTTGCATTTTATTTTCCTTTACCGGAAGGTATTTTTGCAGCATCTATGTCAATAAATATTTATGTGGAAAATTACAAGGACGGCACCCTGAATATCAAGTGGGATGCTTTGCCTCAAGCTGAGACGGTTAGGATTTCCTACCATTCTCCTCTTTCTTTAAACCCGGATAAGCTTGAAACTTTTGTATTGCCACATGTAAGTAATGAGGCTGAAATTACGGGACTTATTAATGATGTAATTTACGATATTGACTTAATAGTGTACAATAACATGGGAATTGAAATAGGGAGGGGATTTTTATATTTTCTTCCTGGCATAACTTTTCAGGCAAAGATTCTTAACCAAACTTACAGGGATATTGAGGGGGGAGGCCGGGAAATTGGCATAGATCCCGGTGTGAACCTTAAATGGGCAGTGCCCAAGGTTTGGGATGGGGATAAGTTTGATTTTTCCCATAATGCCCTTTCATATATGGAGGAACAGATAGAGAACGTCTACAATGACGGAAGAGAAATAAGTAAACTGAATTACAGGATAAACATTTCTACTGATTCATCAAAGTTAGATGGCAGCTCCTTGCAGGCTGCGGTAATTATTGATTATGACTGTGATAATGAAGAATATTTGGCTTATGTATCCGGAAATGAGTTGTTGAAGTCAAAAGTCCGCTGCATGGATGCAAACGGATTTATGAATTTTGACCTGATTGGAAGAAAGGATAATGAAGCCGAGCTACCCCAACCCCTTGAATACCAACTGCCCCATGCAGGAATTTTGCCCGGAACTGTGTACTATATGAATATAAAACCTGTGTTCCAGGACAGCAATAACTCTCCTGTTAGAGTTGTTACTGTGGGAGCTCCGGAGGCAATGAACGGAAGCCCTCTTTTAGGGCCTGTTTCATACGTGTTTACCCCTACAAGGTTTCAAATTACAAAGGACGACATGAATAATATCTACATTAAAATTTACAGAATAAATCAAGGAAGCCTTGATTTACCTAGGCTCTATTATGAAGTACAGTCAATTGATGATCCCACGGTATCGGGCGATTGGGTGGTGAAAAGGAGAATTGACGATACATATTTCAGTGGAGGTATTGCTGTTACTGTGATATCGGGTGTAAACCCGGATAATGAATTTTTCTATAAAATTGTTGTGAAATCCGATAATGTAGATGACAGGCTTGAATCTTCCAAAATGCCCTATACGTTGGTTAAAGACAAAAGCAGGCCGCCTGTACCTGTCAATATAAGTATAATAGAAAGATTATATTCTCCTGGAATGGTTATTTATCCCGTAACGGGGGAGGAGGTACTTGTCAAGTCTACAGATGTAACTATATGTTGGGATAAGCCTGAAGACTGGGAATTAATAAAAGATGACTTATATTTCCATATAATGTTAAGCACCAATCAGACTGACCTGGACAAGGATGTAGAACTTTATGCTGATGGTATTAACTGGGGAAGCTATCGTGTGAAATACCGGCTTGTGAAGTATATAAGCGCAAAATCGCCCAACATTAAAGAAATTGGGAGCAGGCTTTCCTATACTATTAAAGGATTTGAGCTTTTTAGAGGTGAAGGTGATGATGGAGTAGCTGATGAGTTAATAGACAATCCTGACAATTATCCCCATTTTCTTCTACCAAACAGGGTTTACTATATACAAATGTATACCACAAGAGCTGTTGATGCTGGGGCTCAAGAACCTTCAAAAACATCGGACAAGTCACTGGTTAAAAGCTTTACTACTCTTTCGGGAATAGAAAGGGATGTACCTTCACCTGCAAATGTAAAGGTTAACAAAAATGAAATAGACAAAGATACAAAACAAAATGTAATTGAGCTTCAATTTGATAAGGTAAATATTGATTGGAACCTATACACTGATAATTCCGATACGGAAAAGGCAGTATATTATGATTTATACATGAGTACGAGGACAGAAGCCGATTCCTTTATATGTATTGGGACTACGCAGTACCTCGATAGGGATGTAATATTTAGAGGGATAGATGACCCAGGAAGCAGTTATATCAGGGCAACTGTAAGCAGTTTCAGAAAAGATGTTAATAAATATATTCCGGATAATGACAGTGACTATATTGACCCTTATGAAGTATTTGGGGCAGGTTTAAGGCCTAATACAGTATATTATTTTGTTTTAAGAACGAGATTAGCTATTGAGGGACAACCGCGGGACAGGGAATCTTCACCTACGCCTGTATTGGCAGTAACTACTCCGAGAACTGACATAAGTGAACCGGATGAGACTGCCAGAAGACCGCTGGCTCCTTCTGACTTTAGCATTGCCTTGGATAAGGAAGGAAATCCTGAAGTTTCAGGGTCAAGAGTAACCTTCAGCTGGACTTTATTAGAACAGGGAGTATCATACAGGCTGATATGCACTTCGGAAAGGGTTGAGCCGGATGCAGACTCATCGGCATATGAAAATGACCCGGTTTATAGGAGTTTCATTGCCCATTTTGGAAATAAGGACAGTGATGGGGATAAAAACACATATACTTTAAATCCCGAAAAAGATTTAAAGGAGGGTGTGTTTGAATATGACAATATAACAAAAACATATAAACTTACCATTGATGAGTGGCTTTTCCCCAATAGCCTCTATTATTTCAGCATTAAAGCGCAAATAGAGGGAAAAGAAAGTGTATGGGTGTCTATACCGGTAACAACCGCCATTATTGAAATGCCTGATTTACTTGAACCAATATATGACTCTGAAATAGGGTTTTTCTGGTATGAATATAACAGCAACATAAAGGCAGAAGATTATAAAATCTATTTAAAAGGGCCGAAAGATAATGACTATAAACAGGTAAATAAATCCGACATTATATTGATAAAGGATGGTATGGTGTTTTATGCAAGGATAAGAAATCTTGAGCCTGATTCAGCGTATAGTATAAAGGTTTATAGAGGTGAAAATAACTCCATCCTCACATATGAGAAGGAAAACATATACACAAGGCAGGCCTGTTATGAGATTGAAGTAAAATGGAGAGGGACGGAAGGGTATGAGTATGAAATTGCGGTAAGAACAGAGGATGATGAAGATTATATTACAGTCAATGATGCTGGGCTTGAGCATTTTAAAGATAGGTACGAACGCACCCTACCCTATTATGTTGAAAAAACCTCCCAAACAACCGGAACTGATAAAAGCTTCTATTATGCAAGAATAAAGTCCATACCCCGTACATCTTCTAACGGGCAGGTAATACAGTCCCCACTTGAGCCAAATACTAAATATTATGTTAAGGTAAGGGCTTTAAAGGTCGACCCGTTAGATAATACCCTGGTGGCATATTCAAAGTATATAGGGCCTGTGTTTTTACGTACGGAATTTAGCCAGGGAGATTATGACAGGAAGGAAGAAGAAGAAAAGAGAAGGGCTGTTTTCGAAGATAAAATAGAAGAATTCGAGAACGCCTTATATTGGGAGATTAACACGTGGAATAGTTCCGAGTATGTAGTTTTGTTGAAAGGAGACAGAATTGCCAATTATATTGCCAATAGCAGAGATTCTTCTGTTTTACTGGACTTAGGGGACATGCCTTATGGTGTAAATACCAATATAATGTATGTCCCCGAAAATGTAGTCAATGTGCTGAAACAGGAGAATAAAGAGCTTAAAATAAATATTGCGGGAATTAGTTGCAGTTTCAGACCGGGAACTTTATATGTCCTGGAAACTATGGAAGTCAAAAAGCTTAAAGATAACCAGGGAGTAAAGGAGACTTTTATTGAGCTGAAAATCGCACTAAAAAACGGTCCCATAGCCGGCCTGCCTTCAAATACTAAGCCTGTATCCCCTGTTGTAGAATTTGGGATAAAGGCCTTTGGGACATCAAAGACTTATGACGAACTTAAAAATATGATTGAAAATAGGTTGTATAATTCTGAAACGGGCCTGGTTAAGGAAAAAACAACATTTATTGTAGATTATTACGGCCGGGCTATATCTGATGATAAAATTGAGGAATATATGGAGGGGTTGATAAGGCAAATGGAAAAAGAATTGTCTTTGTTTATACAAAACACTTTACAATGGATGAAAGTTAAAAATGCAGAAACAAACATAAATTCCTTTGGAAGCTCTTTAAGTATAAAACTTCCTGTAGATTATAACTCGCAGGGGTTAAATGTGCCCTATGTGAAATATATGGGTAATGAAAAATGGTCAAAAGTGTCACAAAATGTAAACCATTATGAAACGTTTGTAGCCTTTAACGTCGTAGCTCCGGGGGAATATGTTTTGCTTGGAGAAAAACAGGAATATAAAGATATCCCTGGAGACTATCCTGATAAAGGCCATATCCTGGACTTTATATCAAAGTATGATGTAGCAGGAATATTTAATTTGTCTGGCGGATACTTTTACCCTGAACGAAGCGTATCCGTAAAAGAAGCTGTGCTACTGTATGAGTTGGTAATGGGGAGGACAGGAGAAGGTACCGCGTTGGACATAAAAGAAAAGGTGAAAAGGTTGGGCTTAGAAGGCATAATAAATGCCGGTGCTCCTGCCAGGGATATAACAAGGCAGGAAACCGCCGGGTTAATAATGAAAATGTACTCTGTAAAAGCCGGGGTAGATTATGACCGGTTAAGACCGGTGAATTACGTTTTTATAGAGGATGAAGGAGATATAAATGATAAATACTATAAAGCAGTAGTAATTCTTGTTGAAAATGGTATCATGAAACTTGACGACAGAAGGTGTTTTGGACCTGGAAAACACATAACCCGTGGAGAAATGCTTGCAGCCATGGATAAGATTATTAATAATTAGATGCTTAAAATAAGAGGGGTACTTGTTATGATGAAATCCTTAATTCCTTCTAATACAATGAACACAACAAAAATAATAAAAATGGTAAGAATAGTTGGGATAAAAATAATAAGAATAATAGGCAACAGGAATCTGCGAGGACTTTTAGCTGCATTATTGGCTGCAAGTGTTATTCTGCTGCCTTTTTCCCAGTTTCTGCGCTATAGTACTGTTTTTGCTCAAACCATACCCATGCAGCCCGCACCTGAAAAATTAAGGGTTGAAGCTATATACAATACTCCGCCGGATGTTCAGCCTCCTATAGGTTATAATGAGTTTGACGGGTATTATGCAGATCTTAAATGGGACCCTTTAAAGAATCCTGAACCAAATATCGCACAGAGCAAATATATGAACTTTTACCTCCAGGAGGTTGCTAAACCTTATAAGCCTACTATACCCATTGTACTCAAAGAAGCAAATATACCGGCAAATCCTGGGTCTGCCACTACCTTGAGGATGAAGGGCCTTTCCTCGGGAACCGTATATTATACCTATGCTACAGCTTGGTACACATATGTGCAAAATGAAACCTCCCTTAAAAGCCCCGAATCAGTCCCTTCGAACATGGTCAAATTTCTTACCGATATCCAATTGGAAGCTTATTCATATGGTATAAGGCAAATCAAAATTATTTGGGACGATGTATGGGAATCCGGGCGGCGAATAGACTATAAATTGTATATTTCTGAAGACAGGAGTTTTACCAATACACCTCCAATATATATAAGGCAGTTTGATATTGGTCCTGGTAGACCAGTAAGCGTAAACGAAAATACCGGAAAATTGGAATATATTTATACTGTGAGAGACCCTGGAAGAGTCTATTATATAAAGATAATGCCAGATATAACCGACACTGAACTCAAACATTCTAAAGAGAGTAATGTGGTAGCGGTAAGCAGTTTTATCCTTGCCAAAACGACAAAGATGGCATCTACTGAAACTGGAACAATATGGAAAATAGAGTGGAGTCCGGTTGTTACAGGGCTGAATACAGGAGATGTTAAAATAACCTACCATATATATAGGGGAGTTCTTGATTCTAATGATATTCCACAATATGTAGCTGCAGTGGATGATACCATTTTTATTACTACTCTTTTACCTGAAGATGAAAATAACTATTATTTTATAATCAGGGCTTTTGTTACCAGGCAGGGAATAGATGTTTACCCTGGAATAAAAATTGAATCGGACAAAATTATTATACGGGAGACGGAAGTTCCCTACATTCCTGCTGCCCCCTTATTGGTAGATAAGTTTGAGGACAGGGATGGGAGAACTATAATAAGTTATATTGAAGAGTTAAAGCCTGATTTGGCAACCATACTTTGGAGAGTTCCCGAGACAGGAAAGGGGACGGTAGATATTGATATAAGCTACGATATATGGCTTATTAGTGATCCCAATATGATAGATTCTCCTCCTGAGAGCACAAAAATTGCTTCATCAATAAAAATGACTGACGCAAACAAGGTTATGGACGGAAGTAAACTGGTAGGATATAAATACAATATTTCTAACCTTACTCCAAATACAATATATTACTTTAAAATTACTGCTAAAAAATCTTTTATTGATTACGAAGGAGAACGGTTGGAAGAAATAACATTAAGCTCGGAACCGGTGGTTAAGGTTATAATAACACCGCCTGAAGACATTGCCTACCTCCCTCTTGTTCCCGGCAGGCCTCCGCTGAAACTTAAAAAACATCCGGGACAACCGGACAAATATATGATTACGGAAACTACAGCCGTAATACAGCTTAAGGATAAATGGTATGAAGAATATAATCACAGCACCGGGAAATGGGAGTACAGGGCACCTGAGGAATTGGGAGAAGAAATAATTGACCAGCTGGAGAAAGGTACCGGCAGCAATGATTACCGTATAGTCCAGTATGACAGTGGAATTTCTTTGGATGTAGGATGTGTGGAACACAAGGAAGGAATGTCTTACAGTGATATTGCGAAGATACCGGCAGATAAGGTTAAGGGTTTTCCTGCTGCCCCCAATGATCCTTATGAAGACCCACTACTAAACCCCGATAAGAAGAAGCATAATATTGACATTATTTTGACTGATCTTAAACCAAATACATCCTATATTGTATGGGTCAGGGCCGTAAGGACAGCATACGCCCTTGTTTCAGGACCTTCCGACCCCATAATTATTACTACAACCCCGGAACTTGTTGTACCTGTAGAAAAGCCTACAGTCCCATCGTTTAACTACTATCATGCCGGCGACAATTTTGTTGACCTGGGATGGGATTTTAGGGCAGGGTATTATTATAATATAAAATATGGCACAGAGGATAATATTAATTCTGCGAAAGGTTCTGCAGAAGTAAAACCGGAAGACTTGTTTTATGCTGCCTATTATAGAATAAAAGGTCTTGAACAGGAAAAGGTGTACTATTTCTGGATACAGGCTGTAGCTGTAGGAGCTGATGGGCAGAAGGTGCCTTCTGACTGGAGCGATTCTCTTGTTGTTAAAACATTACCGTATATACCTCCTGAAACACCACGCGGCTTTGGTGTAAAGAATACCAAAGATGCAGTAACAAAAGATAGTATTACATATGAATGGATTATGGAGGATGGAATTGAGTATATTATTGAAATAGCGGGTGATATAGATTATAACGGTTCCATAGAGTATAAAGCCGGTAAGGTATCTGAATTTACTGTGGAAGGTTTAAGGTCAAATTACAGGTACTATGCAAGGCTATATGCCTACGACCCTGAGAAAGACTTAAGGTCCCTTCCTACTCAAAGTGTTGTATGCAGGACCAGGAGGAGTCTTTTGGATTACGACTCTGATGAGTACGCAGAAGACGTAATAAAAGGAGACTACATTGTAAAAGAATATATTATAAAGGATAATACCTGGAATATAAGGATTGAAGGAATTAATGCAGATATGTTCATAGAAAACATGATGAATGATAATGTAGTTGATTATATACTAGATGTTACAGATACTCCTTACGGGACAAAACACATAGTTATATCAATTTCTGGCAGAGTTTTTGATGCAATGTATCAATTAAAAGAAAACCTAATAATACTAAATCCAGTAAACCAGATAGTTATGAGGCCTGGAGTTTTTGCAGGAACAAATATAAAACAATTTTACAATTCTAATTATGAAATAACAATTACATTAAAGGATGAAATAAATGGTGCAATTCCTGAAAGCAAACTAGGAGGTATTAAACTTAAAACAGATGTTACAGGACTTAAAATACGGATCAGGAATGGACAACTGTTTAACCCCATCTACAGGTTGGGTAATCCCTTACAGATTATATATTCTTATTCCGGACAGGAATGGAATATTCCCGGGGTTACTACAGGGTTAATCTATGATATGGTTTTACCCGGATGGGAAAAAACCGATACCATATCAGAATTTGATACAGATTTGGACAAAGGCCGCCTTATATTTGACATGCCTGTTACCGGTGGCATGGCTGTGGGGGACTATACAAAAGACAAATATGACGACATAAGTGCAAGCAGATACAGGACAGCCATTAATAATGTGGCTTCAGCCCATGAATTGAAAAGCATAAAAGGAAACCTTTTTTATATAGGTAAAGATCTTTCAGTAGCAGATGCAGTTAAGTTTATATTGGATGTAATGGACTACGATTATGGGAATAATTTCCTTAATGCTGCTTTAAGGGCGGGAATTATTAGTAAAACAGACCTGGATATGCCCGAGAAAGGCTGCACCAGGGAGAAAGCCTTGTTTATGGCAGCCCGGCTTTATGAGCTAAAAACGGGAGAAAAGGCGAAACCACGAGAAAATGGACCATATCCTTTTAAAGATATGGACAAAATTTCACCACATTTTCTTGATAAAGTAAAATTTGCAATCGAAAACGGGTTTATGTCATACAGAATCAGCGACATGTTAGAACCGGACAGCGTTATAATGAGAGGCGAGTTTATGGGAATTCTTGAGAAGGTGCTTGAGGCTGCCGGGGAATTGAATTAGATTTAGTGATTACTATTATTTATTATAAAAAATTTTGCTAGTAAGCTGGATTAAAATAACAAATCTTTTCTCATTCATGCTTTAAAAGGCATACACAGCCTGCATATTAAATTTTTTCAATGTATATGACCCTATTTTAAAGGCAATAATCATTACTGTACGCTTAAGTTTTTATCAAGCGTAAAATCAACATGCACTTTAAGGGGGATATGCATGAAAAAGGCTTTTTTTATTTTTATCTTAAGCCTGATTATTACTACATTAGTATTTACAATATACTATTTTAAAATGCATAATGATTTATGTTTGCCTGAAACAATGCTGCTTGAATTATTTAAAAACTCCGGCGCCAAATTTGTTAACAGCGAAATGAATTTCCAGGCAAAACTTAATAAGGAGTGTCAAAATGAAGAGTATTTGAATAGACTAATGGAGGATTTAACTAATAGTTTAGGGCTTGATAAGAATTTCGAAAGTGATTTGGATATTGTTGAAAATGACTTTATGCAAAAACTGGAAATAAATGGAGAAACAGAATATAAAGAAATTGTAAATATTTGTATTGAATTAATAAAAGGGCAGGGGGAGAACTTAGCGCAAAATAAATACACAGAAGGAATTGTTAATCTTTCTATAACTGAAACTGAAAGTTGCCCTTACAGCAGGCTTCAAGATATTCGAAAACATGTTGAAGCTGTTTTTACACGTTACAAAATAAAGCCTGAGGTTAACTGTACAATAATAGGCTGCTTTGAGGGCAAGTTGGACAATAAGGGTATGAATGAGGTATGTAAAAATGTGTTTAGTACAGTAGAAGCAAGAAAGGTAGGGGGATTTGCCGAGAAGAATTTAATCAATGTATCTGCTTATTCTCCTGCTATCGGCAGTTTTATTGAAGTTAATGGTAACAGGACCAATATCCATATAAATTTTAGGTATAGCTCATATGAAAAAAAGACTTTTGTATGGATTGGTATTCCTGTTATTATTAAGTAATTTGGGTATGAGAGATTAAAGTATGAGACGTTATGAGAGGTAAAGATAATGGCAAAATTTATGATACATGAAGCGACTGAGTTAAAAGGAAAAATTAAAATAAGCGGTGCAAAAAACTCTGCTCTTCCGATAATTGCAGCATCTCTCCTTACCGAAAAGCAGAGTGTTATCAAGGAAGTACCATCCTTGAATGATGTAAAGACCATGTGTAACCTTTTGAAGTTTTTAGGGGCGGAGATAGAGATATCCGGAAAAAATAATGTGCTAACTGTGTCGCCCGGTAATAATATTAATGGAATAGCACCCTATGAACTGGTAAATAAAATGAGAGCCTCATTTTTAATAACAGGTCCTCTTCTGGCAAGAATTGGTTATGCAAAGATACCTCTTCCCGGCGGATGTGCCATAGGTTTAAGACCTGTTGACCTTCACCTGAAAGGGTTTACTGCTATGGGAGCGGAAATTAACCAGGGCCATGGATACATTGAAGCTAAAACTAATGGAAGACTTAAAGGTGCAAAAATATACCTTGACTTTCCGAGTGTTGGGGCCACTGAAAACATTTTAATGGCAGCAGTGCTGGCAGAAGGACAGACTATTATAGAAAATGCGGCTATTGAGCCTGAAATAGTTGATTTAGCTACATATTTGATATCAATGGGTGCCGACATAAAAGGAGCGGGGACGGATACCATAAAAATAAACGGGGTAAAAAGTTTAAATGGGGTTAAACATTCAGTAATACCTGATAGAATTGAAGCAGGGACATTTATGGCTGCTGTGGCAATGACAGGAGGTGATGTGGTATTGGAAAATGTTGTTGCAGACCATTTAAAACCTATCAGTGCCAAACTGAGGGAAGTAGGAATAGAAATTTCTGAAGAATTATCAGTTATAAGGGTAAAATCAGAAGGAAAACTAAAGGCAGTAGATATAAAGACACATCCTTATCCCGGTTTTCCAACCGATATGCAGGCACAAATGACTTCCCTTATGACAAAAGCGGACGGCACAAGCATGATTGTTGAAACCATATTCGAGAATAGATTTATGCATATTCCCGAACTAAAAAGAATGGGAGCTAATATAAGGATTGAAGGAAGGAGTGCAGTAATAGAAGGTAAAAACAAATTAACGGGTACACAAGTGAAAGCTACCGATCTAAGGGCAGGAGCAGCTTTGATAATTGCCGGGCTTGCAGCAGAAGGGGTGACTGAAATTCATGATATTGAGCATATAGATAGGGGTTATGTGAAAATTGACGAAAAACTAAGAGGGCTTGGCGTAAATATTACGCGGGTTGAGTAAAAAAATGATAATCTTATATATTGCATAAAAAGGCATAGGAAGAATATATATTAATGTGTAAACCAAAAAAATTAAAGGGATATCTAACTACTAAACATAACCGGGGTTAAAATGAAAAAAATTGGTTACTTTTTAATTTTGATAATAGCAGTTATCATAATTCTTCCGATGCTTATTGTGAAAAGCTATAGTTTCAACACTACAGGGAAAAAGACAAGCAAAACAGGTAATGAAAATAGGGAGGGAAAACAAGGAGAAAGCCAGATAGGAGCAGGAGACCAAAGAGAAGAAGAAAAGGATAAAATTAAAATAAAGGTATACATAGAATCGGAAGATAAAGTAAAAGAAATGGAGCTGGAAGAGTATGTGATAGGCGTTGTGGCTGCAGAAATGCCTGCGGAATTTGCTTTTGAGGCGTTGAAAGCGCAGGCGGTTGCTGCAAGGACTTATGCTTACGGCAGATTAAAAGGGATTTACACAAGTAAAGACGATATGCATAGGGGTGCGGATATATGTACGGATTTTACCCATTGTCAGGCCTGGATTAGTAAAGAGGAAGCAATAAGAAAGTGGGATGTTGATTATGCAAATACTTACTGGGATAAAATTAAAAAGGCAGTGGAAGAGACGAAAGGAATAATAATATTATATAAGGGTGTTATAGCCAATCCTGTTTTTCATTCCAACAGTGGCGGAAAGACTGAGAATGCTGAAGAAGTATGGGATGTAGCACCTGTTGATTATTTAAAAAGTGTAATAAGTGAAGGAGAAGATGCTAGTCCTGTCTTTAAAACTGTTACAAAAATATCGTCAACAGAATTTTACGACACGTTAAAAGAAAATTATCCTGACATAAAGCTAAATAAAAATAATATTTTGGGAGACATAAAAATACTTGAATATACAGAAGGGGAAAGGGTAAAAAGGATTAAAGTAGGAAATATTGAAATGAAAGGGACAGACTTTAGGAAAATATTTTCTTTACGTTCTGCAAATTTTGAATTAAATAAAGACGAAAATGATATGATTGAAATAATAACTTATGGTAATGGGCATGGAGTTGGGATGAGCCAGTGGGGAGCCAATAATTTAGCAAAAAACGGCAAAAACTGGGAGGAAATCATTAAGTATTACTATATTGGAGTTGAATTAGATACAATAGATAATGTTGAAAATATTTTGGCAGGGTCATAAAATATTTTTCTCCCATATGTATATTGTTGCCATATACGGAAACAATATTATATGGAGGTGGAAATTGCGAATATGAAAAATATATTTTCTAATAAAAAACGACCAAATAAAGGCATTTTGGAGTTTCTAAATAGAAAGGGGTTTTACCTTGTCCTAATATTGGGCATATTTGTAGTTGGTGTTACAGCAATACTGCTTACAAAACCAAATTTAAAATTCTTTAATTTTATAACAAACACTGAAGATAATTTCATCCCCGAAGATTTTGAAGATTATTTGGATTATTTACCGGACGTTGGCGAAGAAGAGGATATTAATGAGAATGGAGGCGTTAACGAGGCAAATATAGGCAAAGAAGCAAATGTAGGTGTAAATACAGCTGAATATGGACAAAAACTTGCAATAGTAGATAATACTTTATCTGAGAAACCTAAATCGGATGTAAAAGATGTAGATGTAAAAGATGTAAAGGATGTAAATGATGTAACTGATGTAAAACCTAAAGAAGAGGAAAGTAGTATATTCCTGGCAAAAAATGATGAGAACAATGAGAATAATAAGGTTGCTGAAGTGGAAAAGCCGGATTTTATTATGCCTGTTTATGGAAACATAATTTACGACTTTGCTGTAGACAAACTTGTTTATTCTAAAACTCTGGAAGACTGGAGGACACATAAGGGAATTGATATTGCTGCAGCAAGGGGGACGGCGGTGAAGGCTTCCGCGGGTGGAATTGTATGTGAAATCAAAAATGATCCAAGATTGGGAAATACAATAGTTATTGACCATGATAACGGCTTTAAAACTGTGTATAGTAATCTGGCGTCCCTGGATATGGTCTTGCCCAATCAAATAGTGGCTCAAGGGGAAAGCATAGGTTCCGTAGGAGATACTGCAATCTTTGAAATTGCATTGGAACCCCATTTGCATTTTGAAGTTTTAAAACAAGATGTAGCGGTTGACCCCAAGCTCTATCTGCCCGGATACTAATTAGCTATAATGGAATGGATTAGAAGATCCATTTGGGATAGCTATAAAAGGGTAACCCGCAAAGGGATACCCTTTTGGCTTGTCATCGCTTTATCTTTGCTTCCGATGCATAACTGAATTCTATTTCTTCTATGCTGTCAAGGGCTTTGCCTGTACCAATGGCTACACATGAGACGGCATCTTCTGCAATTATCACATTAATACCGGTTTCTTTTTGTATCAGCTTGTCCAAACCATAGATTAGACAACCTCCGCCTGTCATTATAATACCTCTGTCACCGATATCAGCTGCTAATTCCGGGGGTGTTCTTTCAAGTACGGTATGTACAGCTTCAACGACAGCTGAAATAGGCTCCTCCAAAGCTTCCATAATTTCTGTTGATGTTACGGTTATGGTTTTGGGTAAACCTGTTATCAGGTTCCGGCCTCTGACATCCATGGTAACTTCCTGTACCCTAGGATAAACAGTGCCTATATTAATTTTTAATTCTTCAGCAGTACGTTCACCGATCATTATATTGTGTTTTTTTCGCATATACCTGACTATTGCTTCATCAAATTTGTCTCCGGCAATTTTTATTGAGGTACTTACAACAATTCCTCCAAGGGATATTACTGCAATATCTGTTGTTCCGCCTCCTATGTCAACTACCATACTGCCACAGGCTTTTGATATATCAATACCCGCACCTATTGCTGCTGCAATAGGTTCTTCAATAAGGTAAATTTTTCTTGCTCCTGCTTGGATGGCGGCGTCTATAACTGCTCTCCTTTCAACTTCAGTAACTCCGCTGGGAACACACACCATTAATCTCGGTTTAATTAATTTAAAAAGACGGTTGCCAAGCACCTTATTAAGAAAATACTTAAGCATTTTTTCCGTTATGTCATAATCGGATATTACGCCATCCCTTAAAGGCCTTATGGCAACAATATTCCCCGGTGTACGTCCAAGCATTCTGCGTGCTTCTTCACCTACCGCAAGAATTTTATTTGTGTTTTTATCAATTGCTACTACAGACGGTTCCCGTAATACAATTCCTTTTCCCTTTATATAAACAAGAATAGTTGCGGTACCAAGATCAATTCCAATATCCTGTCCGAAACCCAATAATAACAACTCCTTTGTCTCAGAATAATAAGCATTTTATAATAATAATATTATGCCAATATTAATATTATCATATAATTGAAAGATTGCAATAATTTTTAGATGCATTCAGAGCTGAAGCATGAAAATTTTATTCTTATCCATTAATAGTGGCTGCGTTAGTAATTTTATCCAATTATATAATAATATTACATAAATTTAACCATACGTTTAAGTCATCGGATAACACTATAACC